>NZ_JBEZKJ010000020.1:22731-116539 GCF_040651675.1 Streptomyces sp. NPDC048415
GTCGCGCTGTCGCGCTGTCGCGCTGTCGCGCTGTCGCGCTGTCGCGCTGTCGCGCTGTCGCGCTGTCGCGCTGTCGCGCTGTCGCGCTGTCGCGCTGTCGCGCTCGTCCTCGAACTCCCCCACTCTCGGCTTCGCTCGAGCGGGGGCCCCACGACGGGCTGAGACGGCTCAGCTCACCGGCGCCTTCGCGCGCAGCACCGTGAGGAACTCGCGCATCCAGCGGGAGTGGTCCGGCCAGGCGCGGGCGGAGACCAGTGTGCCGTCCACCACCGTTTCCGCGTCCTGGAAGGTCGCGCCGGCCGCCTGCATGTCCAGTTCCAGGGCGGGGTACGCCGTGACGCGCCGGCCGCGCAGGGCGTCCACCGCCGCCGTGAGGAGGGGGCCGTGGCAGATCTGGGCCACCGGCTTGTCCGTGTCGAAGAAGGACTTGAGGATCTTGCGGAGTTCGGGGTCGTTGCGGAGGTACTCCGGGGCCCGTCCGCCGGGGATGACGAGGGCGGCGTACTGGCCGGGATCGACCTCCGCGAAGGCGAGGTCGGCGGGCCAGGTGTAGCCGGGCTTCTCCGTGTACGTGTCGAAGCCGGGTTCGAAGTCGTGGACGACGAAGCGGAGTTTCTTGCGGGAGGGGGCGGCGATGTGGACCTCGTAGCCTTCCTCGCGCAAGCGCTGGTAGGGGTACAGGACCTCCAGGGATTCCGCCGCGTCGCCGGTGACGATCAGGATCTTCGCTGTCATGTCGCTGATGCTCCTGTCAGGCGGGGGTGCGCTTGTGTGGGCCGTCCTCGTCAACGTGCCTCCCCGGGGAGGTCTTGCCAAGGGGGCCTACGCCTTTCGGGCACCGGGCGTGCGGGGAGGCACGATCGCCCACGCTACGTACGCGACTCCCGTCCCTTTCGTCCCTGTGCATACTGTCAAAGTTCCACCCCCGGTTTTGTACACATACGGCTCATGACGGGCCCCGGGTGGGGAGCGATAGCCTTGTGGCGTGATCAGCGCGATATCTCGCGGGGGCATCGTCGCCCCTGCCCTGCGCCCGGTGAGCACGGACGACATCCGTGACCGGGCGGCGATCGCTGATCTTCGCGGGCGGGCCGGGGTGGCGGCAAACGCCCTCCCTACGCCGAGGACTCTCCGGGAACGGACGTCGCCGAGAGCAGCGTCACAGTCCCCGGGGGTGCCGAGAATGGCCGATAACCCCCCGCTCATCTCACCTTGCGGCATAGCGTCGGAGCAGACCGGACACCCCGCGTCACGGCGTTACGTCGGAAGCGACGAGACCGTATTTCCTTCAACGTCACGCAACGGCGCGCGACAGGAGCCAGAGGACAATGCAGACCAAGCTGGACGAAGCCAAGGCCGAGCTGCTCGAGAGGGCCGCCCGGGTAGCTGAGAACAGCCCGGTCGGGGGGCACCTACCGACTGGGACGACGGGCGAGGGCACACCCGACCGGGACACCGTGCTCGCGTTCCTCCAGCGCTACTACCTGCACACCGCCCCGGAGGACCTCACCGACCGCGACCCGGTCGATATCTTCGGTGCCGCCTTCTCCCACTACCGACTGGCCGAGAACCGCCCCCAGGGCACGGCCAATGTGCGGGTCCACACGCCGACCGTCGAGGAGAACGGCTGGACCTGCAGCCACTCCGTCGTCGAGGTCGTCACCGACGACATGCCCTTCCTCGTCGACTCGGTCACGAACGAGCTGTCGCGCCAGGGCCGCGGTATCCACGTCGTCATCCACCCGCAGTTCGTCGTACGGCGTGATGTGACCGGCAAGCTCATCGAGGTGCTGCCGGGACGGCCCACCGCCGACGAGCTGCCGCACGACGCGCACGTCGAGTCCTGGATCCACGTCGAGATCGACCGCGAGACCGACCGCGCCGATCTGAAGCAGATCACCGCCGACCTGCTGCGTGTCCTGTCCGATGTCCGTGAGGCCGTCGAGGACTGGGAGAAGATGCGCGATTCGGCGCTGCGCATCGCCGACGAGCTGCCCAAGGAACCGACCGCGGACGACCTGCGCGACCAGGAGGTCGAGGAGGCCCGGGAGCTGCTGCGCTGGCTCGCGGACGACCACTTCACCTTCCTGGGCTACCGGGAGTACGAGCTGCGCGAGGACGACTCGCTCGCGGCCGTCCCCGGCACCGGACTGGGCATCCTGCGCTCCGACCCGCACCACAGCGGCGTCGACGACACCCACCCCGTCAGCCCGTCCTTCGAGCGGCTGCCCGCCGACGCCCGCGCCAAGGCCCGCGAGCACAAGCTCCTCGTGCTGACCAAGGCCAACAGCCGCGCGACCGTGCACCGGCCGTCGTACCTCGACTACGTCGGTGTGAAGAAGTTCGACGAGCACGGGAACGTCGTCGGTGAGCGGCGCTTCCTCGGCCTCTTCTCCTCCGCCGCGTACACCGAGTCGGTGCGCCGGGTGCCCGTCGTCCGCCGCAAGGTCGAGGAGGTCCTGCGCGGCGCCGGGTTCTCGCCCAACAGCCACGACGGGCGCGACCTGCTCCAGATCCTGGAGACGTACCCGCGCGACGAGCTGTTCCAGACCCCCGCAGACGAGCTCCGCTCGATCGTCACGTCCGTCCTGTACCTGCAGGAGCGGCGTCGGCTGCGGCTGTACCTGCGCCAGGACGAGTACGGGCGCTACTACTCGGCCCTCGTCTACCTGCCGCGCGACCGCTACACCACCGGCGTGCGCCTGCGGATCATCGACATCCTCAAGGAGGAGCTGGGCGGCACCAGCGTCGACTTCACGGCCTGGAACACCGAGTCGATCCTGTCCCGGCTGCACTTCGTGGTCCGCGTCCCGCCGGGCACCGAGCTGCCGCAGCTGTCCGACGCCGACAAGGAGCGCATCGAGGCGCGGCTCGTGGAGGCCGCCCGTTCCTGGGCCGACGGTTTCGCGGAGGCGCTGACCGCCGAGTGCGGCGAGGAGCATGCCGCCGAGCTGCTGCGCCGCTACGGCAACGCCTTCCCCGAGGGCTACAAGGCCGACCACACCCCGCGCGCCGCCGTCTCCGACCTGGTCCACCTGGAGCAGCTCACGCTCGACCAGCGCGAACACAGCAAGGACTTCGCGCTCAGCCTGTACGAGCCGGTGGGCGCCGCGCCCAGCGAGCGCCGCTTCAAGATCTACCGTACCGGCGCACAGGTCTCGCTCTCCGCGGTGCTGCCCGCCCTGAACCGCATGGGCGTCGAGGTCACCGACGAGCGGCCGTACGAGCTGCGCTGCTCGGACCGTACGACCGCCTGGATCTACGACTTCGGGCTGCGCCTGCCCAAGTCCCTGGCCGGCAACGGCGACTACCTCGGCGACGACGGCCGCGAGCGGTTCCAGGAGGCCTTCGCCGCCACCTGGACCGGACAGGCCGAGAACGACGGCTTCAACGCCCTCGTGCTGAGCGCCGGGCTGAACTGGAGGCAGGCGGTGGTGCTGCGCGCGTACGCCAAGTACCTGCGCCAGGCCGGTTCCACCTTCAGCCAGGACTACATGGAGGACACCCTCCGCAACAACGTCCACACCACCCGGCTGCTCGTCTCGCTGTTCGAGGCGCGGATGTCGCCGGATCGCCAGCGCGCCGGTGTCGAGCTGACCGACGCCCTGCTGGAGGAGCTGGACGCCGCCCTCGACCAGGTCGCCTCGCTCGACGAGGACCGGATCCTGCGGTCCTTCCTGCACCTCATCAAGGCGACGCTGCGCACCAACTTCTTCCAGGAGGCGCTGGGCGGCAAGCCGCACGAGTACGTCTCCATGAAGTTCGACCCGACGGCCATCCCGGATCTTCCGGCGCCGCGACCGGCGTACGAGATCTGGGTGTACTCGCCGCGTGTCGAGGGTGTGCACCTGCGGTTCGGGAAGGTCGCGCGCGGCGGTCTGCGCTGGTCCGACCGAAGGGAAGACTTCCGCACCGAGATCCTCGGTCTGGTCAAGGCGCAGATGGTGAAGAACACCGTCATCGTGCCCGTCGGCGCCAAGGGCGGCTTCGTCGCCAAGCAGTTGCCCGATCCGTCCGTGGACCGCGACGCCTGGATGGCCGAGGGCATCCGCAGCTACCGGACCTTCATCTCCGCGCTGCTCGACATCACCGACAACATGGTCGGCGGGGAAGTCGTGCCCCCGTTCGACGTCGTCCGCCACGACGAGGACGACACGTACCTCGTCGTTGCCGCCGACAAGGGCACCGCGACCTTCTCGGACATCGCCAACCAGGTCGCGGAGAGCTACAACTTCTGGCTCGGCGACGCCTTCGCCTCCGGCGGCTCGGCCGGTTACGACCACAAGAAGATGGGCATCACCGCCCGCGGCGCCTGGGAGTCCGTGAAGCGGCACTTCCGGGAGCTGGGCGTCAACACCCAGACGCAGGACTTCACCGTGGTCGGCGTCGGCGACATGTCCGGCGACGTGTTCGGCAACGGCATGCTGCTCTCCGAGCACATCCGCCTGGTCGCCGCCTTCGACCACCGGCACATCTTCATCGACCCGGAGCCGGTCGCGGCGACGTCGTACGCGGAGCGCCGCCGCCTCTTCGAGCTGCCGCGCTCCTCCTGGGCCGACTACGACACCGCGCTGATCTCGTCCGGCGGCGGCGTCTTCCCCCGTACCGCCAAGGCCATCCCGATCAACGCGCACATCCGCGAGGCCCTCGGCATCGAGGCCGCTGTCGCCAAGATGACCCCGGCCGATCTGATGAAGGCGATCCTCAAGGCGCCGGTCGACCTGCTGTGGAACGGCGGCATCGGTACGTATGTGAAGTCGTCCGTCGAATCGCACGCGGACGTCGGCGACAAGGCCAACGACGCGATCCGGGTGGACGGCGCCGATCTGCGCGTCCGGGTCGTCGGCGAGGGCGGCAACCTGGGCCTGACCCAGCTCGGCCGGATCGAGTTCGCCCAGCACGGCGGCAAGATCAACACCGACGCGATCGACAACAGCGCCGGCGTGGACACCTCCGACCACGAGGTGAACATCAAGATCCTGCTCAACGCGGTGGTGGCCAACGGCGATCTGACCGTCAAGCAGCGCAACAAACTGCTCGCCGAGATGACCGACGAGGTCGGCCAGCTGGTCCTGCGCAACAACTACGCGCAGAACGTGGCGATCGCCAACGCGCTCGCCCAGTCGCCGAGCATGCTCCACGCCCAGCAGCGGTTCATCCGCCACCTGGTCAGGGAAGGGCACCTCGACCGCGCTCTGGAGTTCCTGCCGACCGAGCGGCAGATCCGTGAGCGGCTCAACTCCGGGCAGGGCCTGACCGGCCCCGAGACGGCCGTCCTCCTCGCCTACACGAAGATCACGGTCGCCGAGGAGCTGCTCGCCACCTCGCTGCCCGACGACCTGTATCTGCAGGGCCTGCTGCACGCGTACTTCCCGACGGCGCTGCGCGAGAAGTTCCGCGAGCAGATCGACGCGCACGCGCTGCGCCGCGAGATCGTGACGACCGTCCTGGTCAACGACACGGTCAACACGGGCGGTACGAGCTTCCTGCACCGCCTCCGGGAGGAAACCGGCGCCTCGCTCGAGGAGATCGTCCGGGCGCAGACCGCGGCCCGCACGATCTTCAACTCCAGCGCTGTGTGGGACGCGGTGGAGGCGCTCGACAATGTCGTCGCCGCCGACGTGCAGACCCGGATCCGGCTGCACTCGCGCCGCCTCGTCGAGCGTGGCACGCGCTGGCTGCTCAACAACCGGCCGCAGCCGCTCCAGCTCGCCGAGACGATCACCTTCTTCAGCGAGGGTGTCGAGCAGGTCTGGTCGCAGCTGCCCAAGCTGCTGCGCGGCACGGATCTGGAGTGGTACCAGCAGATCTACGACGAGCTGTCGGGCGCCGGCGTACCGGACGAACTCGCCACTCGGGTGGCCGGGTTCTCATCCGCCTTCCCGGCGCTGGACATCGTCTCGGTGGCCGACCGCACGGGCAAGGACCCGATGGACGTCGCCGAGGTCTACTACGACATCGCCGACCGCCTCGGCATCACCCAGCTGATGGACCGGATCATCGAGCTCCCGCGCGCCGACCGCTGGCAGTCCATGGCCCGCGCCTCGATCCGCGAGGACCTGTACGCGGCCCACGCGGCGCTCACGGCAGACGTCCTGGCGGTGGGCAACGGCACCTCGACTCCCGAGCAGCGCTTCAAGGCCTGGGAGGAGAAGAACGCGGCGATCCTGGGCCGGGCCCGCACCACCCTGGACGAGATCAAGGGCTCCGACTCGTTCGACCTGGCGAACCTGTCGGTCGCGATGCGGACGATGCGCACACTGCTGCGGACGCATTCGTAAGAGGTACGACCATGGGGGCGCCCCGGGCCGAAACGGCTCGGGGCGCCCCCGCTCACGTACGCGGCCTACTCGCTGATCTTCCAGAGGGTCATCGTGCCCGTGACGGAGGGCACTTCCCAGCTGTAGTCGCCCGGCGTCAGACCGGTGATCTCGTACATGGCGAGGTTGCCGTCCTTGGTGACGGTGCACAGCCGGGTGCCCTCGCTGATGAGCCGCTTCTCGCCGAACTCGGTGGAGGCCACGGTGTTGGGCAGCACATCCGTCTTCGCGCCCTCATGGCACTGCTCGGCCGAGGCGCCCGCGCTCTTGCCCATCGTCGTCTCGAAGTCCCACTGCGCGTTCTCGACGGTCATGTCCCGCAGATCGGAGGCCATGGTGGACTCGGTGTCGACCTTCGGCTCGTCGAAGTCGACGTAGTTGGTGTTCGGACTCTCGGGCCTGCGGATGGTGAATGCCTTGCCCGCGAAGACCTGCTCATACGTCGCGGCGGCAAGCACCGATTCGGACTCCTCCGGGGACGGTGAACCGCCTTCGCCCTGCTGCGACTTGGTCGGAGCGGGCGCCGAAGTCGTCTGCCTGCCCTGGCCCTTGGACTCGTTCGCGCTGCCGCCCTTGTCCTTGCCCAGCAGCCACACGGCCGTGCCCGCGCCCGCGCCGACGGCGACGACGAGGGCGGCGGCGATCAGGGCCGTACGGACCCGGCGGCGCGACGGAGCGGCGGGGGCCGGGGCGAGGTGGTAGGTGTGGGGATCGGACGGCGGCGGGCCGTAGCCGGTCGCGGGGCGCGGCGCCGACGGGCCGAAGCCGGTGGACGGTGACGGTGTCGGCGGGCCGAAGCCGGTGGACGGCGGGGGAGTGGCCGGAGGCACGGACGGCGGTGCGGACGGCATCTGTGGGGCCGTCGGCTGGGGCGGGGCCTGGGCCGCCTGCTCGCGGCGCGCGATCTCCGCGGTCAGCGGTGCCGGCAGCCAGCCGTTGAAGTCGCTCAGGCCACGGCCCGCCAACTCCTGGCACAGCGCGGCCAGTTCCTCGGTGCCGACGCGCTGGGCGGGGTCGGCCGTGAGGCAGCGTTCGAGGAGGGGTCGCAACCGCTCGTCGTAGGAGGACAGTTGCGGGGGGCGCTGGGCCGTGTTGGCGATCTGCGCGGCGATGGTGATGGCGCCGCCGTCGCCGTACGGGTGGCGTCCGGTGGCCGCGACCGCCGCGATCAGGCCGAGCGAGAACACATCCGTGGCCGGTCCGACCGGCTCGCCCAGCGCGTGCTCGGGCGACATGTACTGCGGGGTGCCGATCAGCCCGCCGGACTGGGTGAGCTGGGTGGCGTCGGCGGCGCGGGCGATACCGAAGTCGATGACGTACGGGCCTTTCGCGCCCAGCAGGATGTTGCTGGGCTTGAGGTCGCGGTGGACGACTCCCGCCGCGTGGATCGCGGACAGCGCGCGGGCCGTGCAGCCGACCAGCTGGAAGACGGCGGCGGGCGGCAGCGGGCCGAACGCCACGAGCGCTTCGTGCAGCGGGATGCCGGGGATGAACACCGAGGCCAGCCACGGCAGTTCGCCGCTCGTGTCGTGGTCGACCACCGGCACGATGTGGTAGCCCTGCACGCGCCGGGCCGCCTGGACCTCCTGTTCGAAACGGCGCCGGAAGTCCGGGTCCTGGCCGTACTCGCGACGGATCACCTTCAGGGCGACGGGCTGGCCGCCCCGGGTGTGCGAGAGGTAGACGGTGCCCATGCCGCCCTCGCCGATCCTGGCCGCCAGCCGGTAGCCGGCCGTCTCGCGCGGATCCTGGGGACCCAGCGGGCTCAGGATGTCGCCGGTGTGCGTGGTGATGGGAGCCTCCCCGTATCGTGCCAACTCCTGTGCCACTGCTGCCCCTTCCGAGGCGGGACAGAGCTTATACGGCACCCGGCGTCGGTGGCTGTGCCCACCCGTTCGGCGGTAACGGCCGGACCCTCAGCGCTCCCCGCGCACCCGCCTGCGCCACTCCTCGTCCCGCACCGTCAGCGGGGCTGTCGGCGGCAGTGCGCGTACCGTCGGGGCCTCCGCGAGGGAGCCGAACCCTTCCACGGCGGTCACCTCGGCCGCGAGCGGGCCCGGCAGCCAGCCCGCGAAGTCGCGGACGTCGCGGCGGGCCGCTCCCGCGCAGTGCTCGGCGAGCGCGGCGGCGGAGGGGCGTGCCGCGGGGTCGGCGGTGAGGCAGCGCCGCAGGACATCGAGGAGGGGCCGCTGTAGGCCGTCCAGCGTGGGCGGCTCGTGGTCCGTGCCCGCGATGCGTGCGGCGATCGCGAGGCCGTTGCCGTGGCCGTAGGGGTGGCGGCCGGTGGCCGCCTCGGCGGCGACCAGGCCGAGGGTGAAGACGTCGCCCGCGGCGGTGACGGGGCGCCCGAGGGCGTGTTCCGGGGACATGTAGCGCGGGGTGCCGATCAGCCGGCCCACGGTGGTGAGCGTGGTGACGCCCGCGGCCCGAGCGATGCCGAAGTCGAGCAGCCAGGGGCCGTCGGCGGCCAGCAGCAGGTTGCCGGGCTTCACATCGCGGTGGATCACCCCGGCCGTGTGCACGGCGTGCAGCGCGGACGCGGCGCAGGCGAGCAGCTGGAGCACGGTGGGGGCGGGGAGCGGGCCGTGCGTCTTGAGGGCCTGGTCGAGGGGGACGCCGGGCACGTACCGGGTGGCGAGCCAGGGGCGCTCGGCGGTCGCGTCGTGGTCGACGACGGGGACCAGGTGGTAGCCGGAGACCCGGCGGGTGGCGGCCACCTCGCGGGCGAAGCGCTCGCGGAAGACGGGGTCGTCCGCGTACTCGCGGCGCACCAGCTTCAGGGCGACGGGCTGGCCGCCCCGGGTGCGGGAGAGGTAGACGGTGCCCATGCCGCCCTCGCCGATCCGCGCGTGCAGCGGGTATCCCGCGATCTCCCGTGGATCCTCGGCCCGCAGCGGCTTCGGTACCGCGCCCGGCATAAGTCGGCCCCCGCTCTGTCGGTGCGGGGGGAGCGTATCGCGCGGGCGTACGGGGTAGCGGGCGGCTTTCTTTCCGATACCAACGGTTTCTTTCCGATCCCTAGGGAAAATCGCCTCTGGGACTTACCTATTGCTGCTAAAAGGGACATTTGGGCTAGGGTTGGCCCGATTGTCGGACAGACGTGTGGAGGACTTGGACCCGTGACAGTGCACCTCTCCGAGGGGCGGGCGCCTGTGGCCACCCGGCCCGCCATCCGCCCCCGGGCGTTCACGAGGACCCGTCGGCTCGCTCTCGAATTGGCCCGGTTCTCGGTTGTCGGCGGCAGCGGAGTCGCGGTCAACATCCTCTTCTTCAACCTTCTGCTGCACGGTCTGAACTGGGCCCCGATGGCCGCCACGGTGATCGCCAGCTGCGTCGCCATAGGCACCAACTACGCCGGCTTCCGCTTCTTCGCCTACCGGGACCGGGCCTCGCGCACCCGGCGGCAGATCGCCCTCTTCTTCGGGTTCAGCGGCCTCGGCGTCGTCATGGAGAGTGCGCTGTTCTACGTCGGCTATCACGGCCTGGGTATGAGCGGCCCCTTCGGCTCGAACCTCGCCAAGGCACTGTCGATCGTCCTGGCCTCGGCATTCCGCTTCGTGGTGTACCGGACGTGGGTGTTCCAACACGCGAAGCACGGTCGATAACGCCGCGCAACCTGCCCCCATGTCTACGATTAATAGGATGAATGTGGATCAGCGCCATGCGCACGCCCTGTCCGAGGCCGTACCCGCCGTTTCCGTCGTCGTCATCGTCTACAACGACGCGGCCCGGCTGCCCACGGCCGTGCGCTCCGTTCTGGACCAGACGCTGCACGGCGTCGAGGTCGTCATCGTCGACGACCGCAGCACGGACGGCTCGTACGAGACGGCCCGGCGGCTGGCCGCCGAGCACCCCGACCGCGTACGCGCCTTCCAGCTGCCCGAGAACAGCGGCGGCTGCGGCGCCCCCCGCAACCGCGGCGTCGCCGAGGCGCGGGGCGACTATGTCGTCTTCCTCGACAGCGACGACGTTCTGGAGCGCAACGCCTGCCGCAACATGCTGGAGGCCGCCGAGAACACCGGCGCCGACCTCGTCTCGGGGCTGTGCGTGCGCGTGCACGTCGACTCGCGCACGGGCAAGGAAGTCAAGTGGTACCCCTGGCTGTACGAGCGCACCCGCACCCTGGAGTCGATCTCCGAGCTGCCGGACCTGCTGGTCTTCGACACCCTGTCGACGAACAAGTGCTACCGCCGGCGGTTCCTGCTCGATGAGGGGCTCCAGTTCCCCGTCGGCATCCACTACGAGGACCTGCTCTTCTCCGCCCAGGCGTATGTGGCCGCCCGCCGCATCGCCCTCATCCCCAACCGGGTCTACGACTGGCGCGTCGTCGAGAAGACGGCGGCGAAGTCCATCAGTAACCGCCGCGACGAGATCGCCAACTTCACGCACCGCATGGAGATCCACCGCCGGGTCGACCAACTCCTCGCGGACAATGGCCTGTTGGGGCTGAAGTTCGCCAAGGACGTCAAGTGGCTCAAGCATGACCTCGTGCTGCATCTGCGGGAGCTGCCCTTCCGGGACGCGTCCTACCGGCAGGAGTTCGCCGCGATCGCCCGCCAGTACCTGGAGTCGATCGACCGGGCCGCCTTCGACGAGACCGAGCCCATCCACGCCATCTGCGCCTATCTCCTCCAGCTGGGCGACTGGGACAACCTGCTGCCCGCCGTGGACACGCTCACCAACCGCGACAAGATCTCCTCGCCGCTCGTCGAGCGCGACGGGCGCGTGTACTGGTGTGCCGAGCACCTCGACGATCCCTTCGGCCGCCACGTCCTCGACGTCACCGAACTGGGCTATCACGCCAAGCCGGTCGAGAGGATGTTCCTGCGCAACGTGCTGAGCTCGTACGAGCTCAGCGGCGGCACCGTCCGGCTCGCCGGGCGCGTCACCAACCCGCTCGGCGTGATCCCGCCCGGCGCCCGGCTCGCCGGACAGCTGGAGTTCTACGCCCGCCGCCCGGGCGTGCGCTTCCAGACGTTCCGCTTCCCGGTGGCGAGCGTGCGGCACGAGGGCGAGACCCTCGCCTGGGAGGCCTCGACGGACCTGACGGCCGTACGGCCGCTGGGCATCGTGGACGCCGTGTGGGACGTACGACTCCATCTCGAGGTGGACGGCGTACGCACCACGACCCGGCTCACGGCCGCCGAACCCGGCCTGGTCGCGGGCCGCTCGCCCGTCCGGCCCCGCCTCACCCGTCTGGTCGCCGACCGTATCGAGCCGGTGGTCTCCTCGCGCGGCCATCTCTCCTTCCGGCTGGTCCCGGACAAGAAGGCGAACGAACTCCTTCAGCGCGGGGTGCACGGCCGGGCCGGTGTCCTCGCCAAGTCCGGCTACCGCAAGGCCAAGCGGCTGCGCAAGGAGCTCACCTCCGGGGACAGCAAAGTCAGGCTGTACCACGAGGTGTTCAGCCGGCTGCCGGTCAAGAAGGGCCTCGTCGTCTTCGAGAGCCATCTGGGCAGGCAGTACAGCGACAGCCCGAAGGCGATCTACGAGGAGATGCGGCGCCAGGGCCTGGAGTTCGAGGCGGTGTGGGCGTACGCGGGCAGTGCGGACGGGTTCCCCGCCGACGCCACCCTCGTACGCCGCTGGTCGCTGCCCTATCTGAGGGCCCTCGCCCAGGCCGAGTTCTGGGTCGACAACCAGAGCTACCCGCTGAAGCTCACCAAGCGGCCCGAGACCACGTACATCCAGACCTGGCACGGTTCGGCGCTCAAGCGGATGGGCTTCGACGAACCGGAGTGGAAGCTCAAGTCCCGCGAGGAGCAGGCCGAGCAGCAGCGCACCCTTGACCGGTTCGACCGGTTCCTGATCCGCTCCGAGCACGATGTGCGCACCCTCGCGCGGGCGTTCCGGCTCCAGGAGCGCACGCTGCTGCGGGTGGGCTACCCGCGCAACGACGAGCTGGTGGCGGCCAAGGAGCGGGAGGCGGCCACGGGGGGCCGTGAACGAGGGCCGCTAGCAGCCGAGTTGGGGATCCCCGAGGACCGGCAGGTTCTGCTCTACGCCCCGACCTTCCGGCAACGCGGCGGCGGGCAGGGGCAACGGCGGTTCGAGCTGCCCTTCGACGTGGAGCGCTTCGCCGACACCTTCGGCGACCGCTATGTCCTCCTGGTCCGCTCCCACTACCTCAACCACGTCGTGCTGCCGCCCTCGGTGCGCGGCCGCGTCATCGACGTCACCGCGCACCACGACATGACCCCGCTGCTGGCGCTCGCCGACGGACTGATCACCGACTACTCGTCGGTGATGTTCGACTACGCGCTCCTGGACCGGCCGATGTTCTTCTTCGCCTACGACTACGACGAGTACGTGCACGAAGGCCGCGGAACCTACTTCGACCTCTTGGAGCGGGCGCCAGGACCCGTCGTCCGCACCGAGGACGAACTGCACGCGGTCCTCGGCTCGTTGGAGGAACAGATGACCAAGTACTCGGCCAGACGGGAGCAGTTCACCGCCGAGTTCGGTGAGTACGACAGGGGCACGGCGGCCCGCAGCATCGTCGACGAGTTCTTCGCGCAGTGGAGGCGTGGATGATCGACCATCCCCAGCGGGACGTCTTCTTCGTCTCCAACAGTGTCAACGAACTGGGCGGGGTGACCAGTTGGTCGCACCAGATGGCCCGCCTGTTCACCGAGCGCGGCCACCGCGTGCACGTCGTCGGCATCACCGAGCCGGCCGTCGCGCAGGAGCTGGGCGAGGTGCCGTACCCCACCACGACGTTGTACGACGTCCACCCGCCGCGCGTCGCACCGGTGCGCGGGCTGAGGGGGCGGCTCGACGTCGCCGAGCGCAGGCTGCGCGCCGAGCGGGCGGCGGGCATGCGGGAGCGCGCCGCCAAGCTGACGGCGCTGCTGCGTGCCGCGCGCCCCGGCGCCGTCGTGATCGTCACGCAGGTGTGGGCCATGGAGTGGGTGGAGCTCGCCGACACGACCGGTCTGACCGTCATCGGCATGAGCCACGAGTCCTTCGAGTACTCCAAGGCGACCTCGCGCTTCGGGCGGGTGCAGAGGCACTACAAGGACGTCGACCGGATGCTGGCGCTCACCCGTGAGGACGCCGACCGGTGGATCGGACAGGGGATGAACAACGCCTCCTTCATGCCGAACCCGCTCCCGTTCATGCCCGACGTGCCGTCGCCGCGCACCGAGAACGTCGTCGTCAGCGTCGGCCGGCTGCACGACCAGAAGGGCATCGACATGCTCCTCGACACCTGGGCCGAGGTCGCGCCGCACCACCCCGAGTGGCGACTGCGGATCTACGGCTCCGGCGAGGACGAGGAGATCCTGAAGAAGCAGTGCACGGCGCTCGGACTCGACGCCTCCGTCGAGTGGATGGGCCGGACGAGCGACGTACCCGGCGCGCTGCGCGGCGGCTCCGTCTTCGTGCTCTCCTCCCGCGGCGAGGGCTTCCCGCTCGCCCTCATGGAGGCCATGGCGACCGGCCTCCCGTGCGCCGCCTTCGACTGCGCGCCCGGCGTCCACGAGATCGTCCACGACGGCGAGGACGGCCTCCTCGCCGCCCTCGGCAACACCGGCGAACTCGCCCGCAGACTCGACACGTTGATGTCCGACAAGGAGCTGCGGGACACCATGGGCGAGGCGGCGCGGGCGAACATCCAGCGCTATACGACGGAGGAGATCGTACGGCGCTGGGAGGAGCTGTTCGCGTTCCTGGAGCGGTGACGCACCGCGGGGCCTGAGGGGAGGCCCCGCGGTGCGCCCGACCTATTTGCCCGTGAACTTCTCGTACTCCTTGAGTACTTCCTCGGTGGGCCCGTCCATGCGCAGCTCGCCGCGCTCCAGCCACAGCACCCGGTCGCAGGTGTCCCGGATCGACTTGTTGTTGTGGCTGACCAGGAAGACGGTGCCCGCGCTCTTGCGCAGCTCCCGGATGCGGGCCTCGGAGCGCTTCTGGAAGGAGCGGTCGCCGGTCGCCAGGGCCTCGTCGATCATCAGGACGTCGTGGTCCTTGGCGGCGGCGATGGAGAAGCGCAGCCGGGCGGCCATGCCGGAGGAGTACGTCCGCATGGGGAGCGTGATGAAGTCGCCCTTCTCGTTGATGCCGGAGAAGTCGACGATCTCCTGGTAGCGCTCGCGGACCTGCTCGCGGGACATGCCCATCGCGAGGCCGCCGAGGTAGACGTTGCGCTCGCCGGTGAGGTCGTTCATCAGGGCCGCGTTGACGCCGAGGAGCGAGGGCTGGCCGTCGGTGTAGATCTTGCCGTTCTCCACCGGGAGCAGGCCCGCGACCGCCTTGAGCAGGGTCGACTTGCCCGAGCCGTTGGTGCCGATCAGGCCGATGGCCTCGCCGCGGTAGGCCGTGAAGGAGACGCTCTTGACGGCGTGCACCTTGCGGACGCCCGCCGCCTGCTCGGCCTTCCCGCGGCGCAGGATGCGGTTGAGGGCGGCGGTGGCGCTGCCCCGGCCGGCGCCGGTGCCGTTGACCCGGTAGACGATGTCGACGCGGTCGGCGATGACGGTGGGGACGCGGGGGTCGGCGGTGCCCGCCGGGGCGTCTTCGTACGTCTTGGTGATGATGTCAGCCACGGCCGTACGTCTCCTCAGCCTTCCAGAAGTAGATGAAACCGCCGACGCCGGCGACCAGCGCCCAGCCCGTGGCCAGCACCCACACGTGCGGCGGCAGCTGGTGCGCGTGGAAGCTGTCGATCAGCGCGAACCGCATCAGGTCGATGTAGACGGCGGCCGGGTTGCACTGGAGCGAGAGCAGGACGGCGTGCGGCAGGTGCTGGTGCTTCAGCATCTTCTCGATGCTCCACATGACACCCGATACATACATCCAGGTGCGCAGCAGGAACGGCATCAGCTGCGCGATGTCCGGCGTCTTGGCGCCCATTCGGGCCATGACCATCGCCACGCCCGCGTTGAACGTGAACTGGAGGGTGAGCGCGGGGACGACGAGCAGCCAGGACATCGTGACCGGCACCCCGAAGCAGAGCAGGATCACGACCAGTGCGGCCATCGAGAACAGCAGTTGCTGAAGCTGCTGGATGGCGTACGACACCGGCAGCGCGGCGCGTGGGAAGTGCAGGGCGCGGACGAGCCCCAGGCTTCCGGAGATCGCGCGGGTGCCCGCCATGATCGAGCTCTGCGTGAAGGTCCACACGAAGACGCCGGTGACCAGGAACGGGATGAAGTCCGGCACGCCCTTGCTGGTGCCCATCAGGATGCCGAAGATGAAGTAGTAGACCGCCGCGTTCAGCAGCGGGGTCATCACCTGCCAGACCTGGCCGAGCTTCGCCTGGCTGTACTGAGCGGTGAGCTTGGCCGTGGCGAAGGCGGTGATGAAGTGGCGCCGCGCCCACAGCTGGCGGACGTACGCGGGCAGGGTCGGCCGGGCGCCGCTGACGGTGAGGCCGTACCGGGCGGCGAGCGCCGCGGAGTCATCGGCGGGGGAGACCGACGTGGGGGGCGGTGTGTGGAGGACCTGGCTCACATCCGCTGCTTTCGCTCGGGGGTGGAGTGCGCGGGGTCCGTCCTTGACGTTTCTTACGTCGCTTTTGCCGTCTTCTTACGTCGGGACGGGACCGTATCGTCGCAACGGGAGCGTAGGCCTTCTCAACGTCGGAACGCAACCGTTTCGTCGTAACGGCCTATGCTGGGCGGTATGACGACGAACGCCGATGCCCCCAAGACGCGGCCGCGCCGAAGGGCCCCCGCCGGGGCGGCTGTCCTGCGGGAGGATGTGACCGAAGCCATCCGTGCCGCCGTCTTCGAGGAACTCGCCGCCGTCGGCTATGCCCGGATGTCCATCGAGGGCATCGCGCGCCGCGCGGGTGTCGGCAAGACCGCCGTCTACCGGCGCTGGCGCTCCAAGCTCCACCTGGTCCTCGACCTGGTCTCCGCCGTCGCGGTCCAGGGACTGCCCGCCCCTGACACGGGCTCCCTGGAAGGCGACCTGCGGCTGCTGTACGAGGTCACCTCACGCGCCCTGCGCCACCCCGTCGCCGGCCAGATCATCCCCGACCTCCAGGCCGAGGCGGCCCGCAACCCCGAGATCGCCGATGCCATGCAGAAGGCGCTGCGCGAGGGCCAGCAGAGTGTGGCGAGCGGGATCGTCGCGGCGGCGGCCGCGCGGGGTGAGGTCCGCGAGGACATCGACCAGGAACTCGCGCTCGACCTGATGTCCGGCCCGCTGTACTGGCGGGCGGTCGTGGTCCGCGGCCCCAAGCTGCCCAAGGGATACCTGGCGAGTCTGGCCCGGGCGACGGCGGCCGCGCTCGCGGCGCTGTGATCAGGCGTTCGCCCGGCGGCCCTTGAGGACGCGGCACGCAGGCCCGCCTGGTCTCCCTCTCGATGCGCATCGGTCTCGCGAAACGGGCGTACGACCGCGACCCGGAGGCCGCGCGCAAACTCCTCGACGACGCTCGGGGCCAGGGCCGAGGCGGCCCTCACGCAGCTGCGGCACGTGGTGCGCGGCATCCACCCTCCGATCCTCACCGACCGGAGCCTCGCGGGCGCGGTACGGGCGCTCGCGGCAAGCGCCGTAAGCGAACACATCGGCAATGTCTTCCAGAAACTCGGCCTGCCGTCCACGCGCAGCGGACATCGCAGGATGCTGGCGGTGTTGGCGTACCTCAACAGGGAGTGGTGAGGGCAGCAGGAGCCGACGCCCTCAGCGAACATCCCCCGCCCCCTCGGGCGCCGTACCTAGCCTCGACGGCATGGGAGCCGAGAGGGCAGGGACGACAGCGACGTACGACGAACACGCCGACTGGTACAACGAGTTCATGTCGCCGACGGCGGGCGGCGAGTACATCCGGCGAGTGCACGCCACGCTCGAGGAGCTGCTGGGACCGGGTGAGGGGACGTGCCTGGACATCTGCTGCGGCACCGGTGCCCACGCGGCAGCGCTGGCCGGACTGGGATGGACCCCGGTGGGCGTCGACCTGTCGGTAGGTCAACTGCGGCATGCGGTACGGCGGCTGCCGGTCGCCGTGGCCGACGCGACCGCCCTGCCGTTCGCCGACGCTTCCGTGCCCGCCGCCGCGTGCGTGCTGGCCCACACCGATGTGCCCGACTACGCCGCCGTCCTGCGTGAGATCGCCCGGGTGCTGCGACCCGGCGGACGGTTGCTGCACCTCGGCGTGCACCCGTGTTTCATCGGCGCGTTCGCCGACTGGAGCGACCGGCCGAGGGTCCTGCTCGACGAGCGGTACGACGACCGGTCCCGCACCTTCGACGCGTGGAACCCGGCGGGCGTCCGGGCCCGAGTCGGCGCCTGGCATCTCCCGCTCGCGGACCTCCTCAACGCGGCTGCGGAAGCCGGCCTGCGGCTGGTGTGCACGGCCGAGGCGGGCCCGGGCGGCGTTGCGGACCTGTTCGGGTTCCTCGCCGTGAAGGACTAGACGCGCGGCGGTTGGGGCACGTCCGGGGCGCAGCCCCGGAGCGTGTGGGCGATGACGTACTCCAGCGCCGTGGCCAGCGTCCCGGCGGGCAGTGTGCCGCTGACGGCGAGGGTGGCGAAGCCGTGGAGGGTGGTGAAGACCGGGGTGCCGATGCTCTCCACGGGCCCCTCGCGGACCTCGCCCCGGCGCTGGCCGTCCTCGATCACGCGTAGTGCCAGTACGGACATGCCCTGGGAAGCCTTGACCAGGGCATCGGAGGCGGCCGGGTCGTGCTTGATCGAGAACATCAGGTCGAGCAGTTCCGCGTTGGCGGTGGCGAAGCCGATGTAGGCGCGGACCAGGGCGCCGAGCCGGTCGGCGAAGGACTCGCCCACCGTTTCCTGGGAGGCCGCCAGGGCTTCGCCGAGGCGGTCGAAGCCGCCTAGGGCGAGCGCGTCCAGCAGGGCCTGTTTGTCCTTGAAGTGGCGGCTCGGCGCGGCGTGGCTGACGCCGAGGTCGCGGGCCAGTTCGCGCAGGGACAGGGCGGCCGGGCCCTTCTCCTTGAGTGTCTCCTCGGCGCGACTCAGCAGCGCGGCGCGCAGGTCTCCGTGGTGGTAGCGGCGAGGGCGGGTGTGCATGGCCGCAGTCTAGCCGCGATGTGACCGATGGCTACATAGTTGTCGATGCCATCATTGTTGTCATTGACAGCATTGTGGGCGGCGCCTACATTGCTGCCATGGCCAAGCCTCAGAAGTGGAACGCAAGCGACATCGCCGACCAGACCGGCCGCACCGCCGTCGTCACCGGCGCCAACAGCGGCCTGGGCATCGCCACCGTCGACGCCCTGGCCCGGGCGGGCGCCCATGTCGTCCTCGCCGTACGGGACCCAAAGCGCGGCGAGGCCGCCGCGCGCACCGTCGAGGGCAGCGTCGAGGTGCGCCGGCTGGACCTGGCGGATCTCACGTCGGTGCGGGAGTTCGCCGGCTCCTGGCACGGCGATCTCGACCTGCTGATCAACAACGCCGGCGTCATGAACATCCCCGAGGCCCGCACCAAGGACGGCTTCGAGATGCAGTTCGGGACGAATCACCTGGGGCACTTCGCCCTGACCAACCTGCTGCTGCCCCATGTCACCGACCGGGTGGTCACGGTGGCCTCCGGGGCCCACAGGATTCCCCGCACCAACCACATCCACTTCGACAATCTGAACCTGGCGGGCGAGTACGCGCCCATGACGGCCTACAGCCAGTCCAAGCTCGCCAATCTGCTGTTCACCCTGGAACTGCAGAGCCGCCTCGCCGCCGCGGGGTCGTCCGTACGAGCCCTCGCCGCGCACCCCGGCTGGGCCGCCACCAACCTGCAGGGCGGTGACGCCAGCGTGGTGCGACGCACCCTGATGGCGGTGGGCAACCGGTTCATCGCCCAGGACAACAAGGCCGGCGCCCTGCCCACGCTGTACGCCGCGACGCAGGATCTGCCCGGCGCGAGCTATGCGGGACCGGACGGGCTGGGCGAGCTGCGCGGCGGACCGACGCTCGTCGGCCGCTCGGCCGCCGCCAGTGACCCGGTCTCCGCGGTCCGCCTGTGGCAGGCCTCCGAGGAGCTGACCGGCGTCACGTTCCCCCAGCTGAGCGGGGCGAAGGCGAGGGTCTAACCGCGCGCCGCCCCCGGATGCAGCCGTACCCACCCCTCCCACGCCGACGTGATCATGTCCTGGACGTCGTACTTGGCGTTCCAGCCCAGTTCGGTGGCGATGCGGTCGGCGGAGGCGACGACGCGGGCCGGGTCGCCGGGGCGGCGGGGAGTGGTCACCGGTGGGCGGTCGTAGCCGGTAAGGGCGTTGATGTGGTCGATCATCTCGCGGACCGAGACGCCTTCGCCGCGGCCGATGTTGAGGGTCAGGCCGGTGCCGGGAGACTCCCGCAGGGCGCGGGCCGCGGCCACGTGGGCCTCGGCGAGGTCGACCACGTGGATGTAGTCGCGGACGCATGTCCCGTCGGGGGTGGTGTAGTCGTCGCCGAAGATGCGCGGGGGCGCGTTCTCCGTGAGCTTCTCGAAGACCATGGGGATCAGGTTGAAGACGCCCACATCGGCGAGTTCCGGTGTGGCCGCTCCCGCCACGTTGAAGTACCGCAGGCAGGCGGTGGACAGGCCGGTGGCGCGGCCCGTCGCGCGGACCAGCCACTCGCCCGCCAGCTTCGTCTCGCCGTACGGGCTCATCGGCACGCACGGTGTCTCCTCCGTCACGAGGTCGACGTCCGGCATGCCGTACACGGCGGCGGAGGAGGAGAAGACGAAGGAGGGGACCCCGGCGTCGGTCACCGCGGACAGCAGGACACGCAGGCCCTCGACGTTTTCCCGGTAGTAGTGCAGGGGAAGGTCGACCGATTCGCCGACCTGCTTCTTCGCGGCCAGGTGGACGACGCCGGTGACGGAGTGGTCCCGCAGCACGCCTGCCACCCGCTCGCCGTTCAGAGTCGAGCCGACCACCAGCGGGACGTCCGACGGCACCCGCTCCGCGATACCCGTGGACAGGTCGTCGTAGACCACGGCCCGCTCGCCCGCGTCGAGCATCGCGCGGACGACATGCGCCCCGATGTAGCCGGCGCCGCCGGTGATCAGCCAGGTCATGTGCGGACGTCCCCTTGTCAGTGAGCTCGTGGTGGTGCGGGTGTCGTTCGGTCGCGTGTCGGGGTCTGCGTCCGGATCCGGCCGGGTGGACCGGGGCGGACACAGGGTCTCAGTGAAGCAGGCGGCCGAGCCGACGGCGTACCACTTCGGTCATTCCTCGCCATCCGGGCGCCGTACGCAGGGCCAGCGCGCCCGCGTGCGTGCGGTACGGCTGCACCAGCAGGACGCCGCGGCGGACGTCCGGGACCGCGCTGCGGCGCAGCAAACCGGGACCCGCGAGCGCGTGCGCGGTGACCTCCCGGCTCGTGCCCTCACGGAAGCGGACCATGACACTGAGGTCCCATGTGCCCGCCCCCAGCGCCGACAGGTCCACCGAAGTGGTGGCCGACCACAGGTCGCCATACCGGTCCGGGACGAGCACCGCCTCGAGGTGCAGCCCCACACGGCCCTCCTCCCGGTGCACGAACTCCACCTCCACCGAGGCCGGACCCGCCTCGGCCACCCGCCCGTACAGCTCGTGCAGACGCACCTGCAGCCGGGCGCCACGCGCGCGTGGCCGCAGTTCCGCGTCGACGGCGAGGGGCAGCAGATGCGCGGGGCGCGTCAGGAAGTGGTCCACCGGGACCTGGGGAAGGTCGGTCGACCAGATGGGGGTGGAGTCGGAGGCGCGGGCGTACGGCGGGAGCAGCCGGGCCGGGCGGGCCGCGAGTTCCTTGAGGCGGGGCAGGTCGCGGGGTGCCGGCGAGGCGAGCACGACGCGGGCGACGAGGCGGCCGGGAGCGGTCGGATTGACGGCGAAGTCGGCCGCGTCGAACGTCGACAGGTACGCGCGCGTGAGGTCCCACCACGCGCGGCGGTACTCGGGAGTGCGCTGCTCCAGTTCGCGCGTGTACATCCGCAGCTCGTGGTCGAGGAACTTGGCGTGCACCGCCCGCGCGAGCCCCTTCTCACCCGCGCCGAGGAGGATCTCGTAGGCGGCCTGGTTCGCCTCGGTCCGCGCCCGCCAGTTGTCGACGTCCGCGCGGTCGAGCGAGATGGACAGCCGGGCGGCCGTGCGCCGCACGTGCCAGACGTACACCGTGTCGGGGATGAGCGCGATGCGCGGTCCCGCGGCCAGTACGCGCGCGGTGAAGACGAAGTCCTCGTAAGGGAAGCGGCCCTCGGGGAAGTGGATGCCGTGCTCGCGCAGGAAGTCGGTGCGGTACAGCTTGTTGACGCAGAGCGTGTCGTGCACCAGGCGGGTGCGCCGCGCGGGGTGGGAGACGAGGGCGGGCTTCGCGTAGAGCGCGCGCTCCCAGGGGATCTCGCGGCCCGAGGGCAGCTCACGGCGCACGCACAGTCCGGCCGCGACCTGCGCGCGCTGCCCGGTCGCCGCCGCGAGCAGCGCGTCCACCGCGCCGGGCGGCAGCACGTCGTCGCTGTCCAGGAACATCACGTACGGCGCCGCCGCGGCGTCGATCCCGTCGTTGCGGGGGCTGCCGCAGCCGCCGCTGTTGACCGGCCGGTGGATCACTCTCAGCCGTGGCTCCTCGGCGGCGAGGCCGTCGAGGAGGGCCGCGCTGCCGTCCGTCGAACAGTCGTCCACGGCGATCACCTCGCGGACGGCCGGGCCCTGCGCGAGCGCAGAGCGCACGGCGTCGGCCACATGGGGGGCATCGTCATACCCGATGACGACGACACTGACCTGCGAGGAGTGAGGGTTCATGGGATCCACGGGCCGGAATCGTAGGTGTTGCGAGTAATTTTCCGTTAAGAGCTGCTTAGGGTCTCGTGCGGAAGACGGCAGGAATCGGGTGCGGGTTCCGTGAGAGCCCGCCGGTTTGCGCCCGGTCTGTGGCGGTCTTGGAGGTCCCCGACCGCCACAACCGGGTAAAGGACAGCCCCGCGGCCGTCGCCAGCAGCCCGTTGCGTACGAGCATCAGCAGGCACCCCGTCCAGGTGCTGTGGACGACTTCCCCGTACTGGGCGGGGTACGCGACCGAGCTGATCGCCGTCGCCACCACGATCAGCGCGGCCACCGGGCGCTGGGTGGTGTGCCGCGAGGTCAGACAGACGGCGGACAGGCCGAGCAGCCACACCATGTACTGAGGGCTGATCACCCGGCTCGTCACCGTGAACAGCAGCACGGCGGCGAGCGCCGCGTCGTACGGGGTCGCCGCCGTCCAGTGCCGTGCCCGCACCCGCCACAGCAGCAGCAGCCCGAACGCGGCGACCGTCAGGGCCAGCGAGGCGGCGGCGACCTCGGAGACGTACGGGCCCACGAACTCCATCGCGCCGTACTGGTAGCGCACCCTCCCGGGCCACCCCGCGCGGCGCGCGAAACCCAGCACCGTGCCTCCGAGCGACTCGATCTGCACGCCCCGGCCGCCCTGCTGGCGCAGGAAGTCGAAGGGGCTGCCGAAGACAGCCGCCAGGACCACGAGCAGCGCGGCCGCCGTGACCGCCGCCGACGTCCAGATCTCCCGGGTCGTGCGACCCCTGGGGGTGCCGATCAGGATCAGCGCGGGCCAGACCTTCACCAGGGCCCCCATCGCGGCGAACGCGCCGCACGCGCGCGTGGAGCGCGACAACGTCAACAAGGAGATGACGGCGAACGCGGTGACCTGGACGTCGTACCGGGCGAGCGGGACATGCAGGAGGAGCGGCAGGGCCAGGATCCACAGGGCGGCGCCGCGCAGGCTGCGGCCCGGGCGTCCGCCCGCGCGGGCCAGCGCCCAGGTGATGACGGCGTCCGTGGCGAGGGTGAGGACCACGAAGGCCGTGAAGTACGTCAGCGCCGGCAGCAGCCCGGGCGCCAGCAGCACCGGGCCCGCGCCCGGCGGGTACTGCCACAGCCGGTCGCCCGCCGGGAAGGTGCCGTGCGACAGGACGCCGTACCAGCGGAAGTACAGGTGGCCCACCTCGCGCGAGACCCCGCCCCGGCCGAGCAGGACGAGGTCGTCGTGGGCGAGCAGCCACAGCATCAGGGCGCGGGTGGCCAGCCAGGCGAGGGCGAGCAGGCTGTGTTGTTTCTTCGAGGCGCTCATCAAGGCCGGATCGTAAACCGCATGTATGGATCGTGAGGCCTGATACGCCATCAATACCCAACAGAGGTTGGCTAATCGCACAAAATCACGCTCATGGTAAGTGCGCGCATGAGCCGGTGGCGGGTCAGACATGCCGGGGTCGCGGCCGTCCTCGCGCCCGTCCTCGTCATGCTCGGACTCGGGCTGTGGAGGCTCGACCGCGGTGGCATGTGGCGCGACGAGGCCGTCACCTTCCAGGTCGCGCGGCGCTCGGTGCCGCAGATCTGGCAGCTGCTGCACACCGTCGACGCGGTGCACGGCCTGTACTACCTCCTGATGCACGCCGTGCTCGCCCCGCACCCCGGCGAGTTCGCGCTCCGCCTCCCGTCCGTCTGCGGCGCGGCCACGACCGCGGGCCTGGTCGCCGCCCTCGGCGTCCGCCTGTCCCGCCCCCGGGTCGGCCTGTGGGCTGGCCTGCTGTACGCCGTCACGCCGATGGCCGGGCACTTCGCGCAGGAGGGCCGGTCCTACGCGCTTGTCGCGGCCGGGGCGGCGGGGGCGACGCTGCTTCTGGTGCGGGCGGTGAGCTCGGCGCCTCGGTGGTGGGCGTACGGGGCTACGGTCGCCGTCACCTGCCTGCTGCACGAACTGGCGGTGCTGTTGCTGCTCGCGCACGCCGGCACGTTGGCGCTCGCGCGGATGCCGCGACGGGTGTGGCGGGGGTGGGGGTGTGCGGCGGGGGCCGTGGTGCTTGTGCTGCTGCCGCTCGTCCTGGTCTCGCGGGGGCAGTCCGCGCAGGTCGCCTGGCTGGCGCCGCCCGGGGCCGGGAGCGTGGGGCGGCTGCTGGGCGCGTTCGCGGGGCCGGTGCAGTTGGTTGTCGTGCCGTACGTCGTCCTCATGGTGCTCGCTGTGCCGGCGCTCTTCCCGTGGCGCGGGGGGCTCACTCTTGCGGCGGTTGCTCTGCCCCTGTTGCTGGTTCCGCCCGCGGTGTTGATGACGGTGTCCCGGTTCTCGCCGCTGTACGACGAGCGGTATGTGCTGTATGCGCTTGCGGGGGCGCCGTTGCTTGCTTCCGCCGGGGGCGAGCGACTGGCTGGGGTCGTGGAGCGTCTGCGGGCCGGTGGCGGCCGTGTGCCCACCCTCCCCCACTCTCGGCTCATGAGGCGCCCCCGGCCACACTTGCCCTACACCACCGCCCTGGTCGGCGTTCTGGCCATCACCGTCGCCCTCGTGGTCCAGCTCCCCCTCCTCCGCCAGGACCGCACCCCCGATCACGGTGCCGACAACCTCGCCGTCGTCTCCGCCGCCGCCGCGCGTGAACTGCGGCCCGGGGATCCGGTGTTGTTCCTGCCGTCGATCGTGCGGCGGTCGGCGCTGGCGTATCCGCAGGGGTTTCGCGGCGTGCGGGATGTCGCGCTCGGTGCGCCGGGGCCGGTGTCGGGCACGCTGTACGGGCTGGAGGCGGGACCGGGGGAGCTGCGGCGGCGGCTGGCCCGGCTGGACCGGGTGTGGTTGGTGGCCGAGCCGTTCGCGCTGCGGCCCACCTGGTACCCGGCCCACCCGACCGAACGGCTCAAACTCACCCTGGTCGACGAGGAGTTCGTACGCCTGCGACAGGTCGTACGCAAAGGCGTGACCCTGCGCCTTTACGTCCGCCGCCCGGCCATGCCCTAGACGCAGCCGGGCGTCTCGTCCAGTGCCGCCGCGTCCAGTGCCGTCGTCAGGCGGTCGAGGCGGGCCCGGAGATCGCGGATCTCCTCGAGGTCGGCGCCCGTCGCCGCGGCGATCCGGCGCGGGACGGACCGGGCGCGCTGGCGCAGGGCCGCGCCCTCGTCGGTGAGGTGGACGCGCACGGAGCGCTCGTCGCGGGTGCTGCGCTCACGCCGTACGAGACCGGCCGCCTCCAGCCGCTTCAGCAGCGGCGACAGCGTGCCTGAGTCGAGCCGCAGATGTTCGCCGAGCTTCTTCACGGGCAGCTCGCCGTGCTCCCACAGCACCAGCATCACCAGGTACTGGGGATAGGTGAGCGCGAGGTCCTTGAGGATCACGCGGTAGACGCCGCCGAAGGCGCGCGAGGCGGCGTTCAGGGAGAAGCAGATCTGCTGGTCGAGACGGAGGTAGTCCTCGTCGGACGGGGCCTCCGGGCTCGGGGTGGGCGTGGCGGTCATGTCCCCAGGATAGCTCTTTCGGGCCATTAAATTGTGCACAACTGAATTGCGTGCTCTAATTGTGGACATGAGGCGGTCGGACCGGCCGCCCCGGCAAGACTTCGACCTGAGAGGGATGGTCCCCATGGACGCGCTCTACACCGCTGTCGCCACCGCCACCCACGGCCGCGAGGGCCGCGCCGTCAGCTCCGACGGCAAGCTCGACCTCCAGCTGGCCCCGCCGGTGGAGCTGGGCGGCAATGGTCAGGGCACGAACCCCGAGCAGCTGTTCGCCGCCGGTTACGCCGCCTGTTTCGCCAGCGCCCTCGGTCTCGTCGGCCGCGCGGCGAAGGTCGACGTCAGTGAGGCCGCGGTGACCGGCGAGGTCGGCATCGGCAAGCAGGGCGAGGGCTTCGGGCTGGCCGTCACCCTCCGCGTCGAGCTGCCCGACTCCGTCGACGAGGCCACCGGCCGCAAGCTGGTCGAGCAGGCCCACCAGGTCTGCCCGTACTCCAACGCCACCCGCGGCAACATCCCGGTCGAGCTCGTCGTCGAGTAGTCCTCGGGCGGTTCCCGGCAGGGATCAGCGCCCGACCCGCGCCAGCACCTCGCCCGTCTGCCGGCTCCACGCCACCACCGTCGCCTCCTCGGGCACCCGCCGCCAGCGCGTCAGCAGCAGCCAGCGGACGTGGTACCGGCGGGCGACGGCGGTGCGTTCGGCGCGGCTCGACGCCGGGTCGAGGTAGGAGCGGACCGCCGCGAGCCGCCGCAGCCGCTCGCTCTCGTCGAGGGCGGGGTCGGGCCAGGCGGGCGCGGCGAGGTCGAGGCCGTAGCCCGCGATCAGGTGGACCGAGTGGTACCCGTCGGCGATCACTGCCTCCCCGGGCCCGATGTGCCGCGCCGCCCAGGTGTACGTCGGCCAGCGCGGCGGCTGGTCGAAGCCGACCGGGTCGAGTGAACGCGGCACCACGGCCCCGGCCTGCACGGTGAGGAAGCCGACGCAGGCGCCGAGGGCCGCGGCCCAGCCCAGAAGGCGCCGCCGGTATTCCCACGGCCGCGGTGCCGCCAGCTCCACCCCGAGCGCGAACTGCAGCGGCACCAGGGTGAGTCCCAGGACCCTGCCGTAGGTGTAGTGCCCGCTGACCCAGCCGTACGCCACCGCCGCGCACTCCAGCGCGAACATCAGCACCAGCGGGTCGCGCGGCGAACGCCGTGCCCGCAGCCACAGCGCGGGAACCCCGATCAGCGCCAGCCAGAAGTGCCCGGTCATCCCCTCGTAGAGCCGCTCGTGCATCGCGTCCACGCTGCGGTTCCCAGTCAGCGCGAAGACGTCGAAGTACGGCCAGCGGTAGGCGATCAAGAGGGCTGTCGCCCCCGCCAGCAGCCACCGGCCCGCGACCGCCGCCCGCCAGTCGCGCTGCCACCCCGCCACGAACGCCACCGCGCCGAGCGCCGCCGCGATGAAGGTGATCGGGTGGACGAGCAGGATCAGCCCGTACAGCGCGCCCACCCCCGCGTACCCCCAAAAGCTCCTGAGTCCGCTCGGGCCGACGTACCGGACGGCGCCGCCGGTCCTTCCCGCGCGTGTGCCCGTCAACGCCCAGGCCCAGAAGGTCAGTCCGATGGCGAACGTCGACGGATATCCGAGGTTGCCGGTCATCGACATCAGCCCGAGGTAGCCGCTCCACCATGCCCGCTCGGTGCCCCACAGCAGCACCATCGCGAACAGCCCAAGGACCGGCGCCCATTGACGGCCCGTCAGTACGCGTACGAAGCGCCCGATGCCGGTCAGCAGCACCAGCAGGTTGAACGGACCGGAGAGCCGTACGACCTCCCAGCCGCCCAGGCCGGTCAGCCGGGCGAAGGCTCCCTGCGCCACGGCGTACGGGGAGTAGTACGGGCTGCCCGCGCCGGGCAGGTCCGCCATCGGGTGGAGGGGGTGGAGGAGATGCGCCTTGAGCCGTTCGACGACCGCCGCGTGCTGGCCGGCGTCGCAGCACGGCGGGACACGCCAGTACGCGAGCGACATCACCAGCCAGAACAGCGCGCCGAAGACCTGGTACGGCGTCGGACGCCAGGCGGCCCCGCCCCGCAGCGCCGTCGCGCCGCGCACGGCCCGCCGCACGAGGACGTCGGCGCTCACCGGAAGGAGGCGGGACGATGGGGCAGGGTGGAGAGGGCTGGGCGTGGGGCGGAGGAGGCTCGGCGCGGGGCGGATTGCGGCATTTGTCGTATATTCCCACCAGGGCAACGGGCTAGCCGGGTGTCACCTCATCGGGCGATCTCGGCGTTCCTGCGCGACGGCCCCGGCACCACGGCGCCCGGGGCCCGCACGCGTGGCCCTGCGACCTCCTCAAGGAGCAGCGGAAGCCCCACCACCGGCAGCAGCCACACCAGCACGATCAGCCGGTCGCCCCAGATGTTGATGTCGGGGTGCCCGGCCTGGTTGAGGACCCCGGTGAACGCGGCGGCGAGCAGAAAGCCGGCGAAGGCCGGGCGCCGCCGGAGCGCCCCCCAGGCGGCGCTCACCAGGGCCGTCGGCAGCAGTGGCTCCCAGAGCTGGCGGCGCAGCCACTCCACCCAGAAGTTGAACTCCAGGCGGAGAAACTCCGGCCACACCCGGGCGCGGTCGGGGCGCGAGAAGTGAGCCGTGAGCAAGTCCTGGAGGCTCTCCGACTCGGACGGATAGCGCAGCACCCGCGCAAGGAGGACCGTGGCCACGGTCGCGCCGCCGGCCACCACCGCCAGCGCCCGAAGAGGCCCCGCCCACCGCCCCCGTCGCACGCGGATCACCGTGCACGCGCCGGCCAGGCACAGCCCGAGGAAAAGCGCCTGTGAGTGCTTCACCGTGAAGAGCAGGACCAGGGACGAGCCGACCAGCCAGGTTCCCGCCCGCGCGCGGCCCTCGAGCACCAGCGCGCACCCCCACAGCGCCGCCAGGGTCAGCGTCATCAGCAGGCCCTCGGTCATCGGGCGCATGGCCGTCGTACCGCATGGCAGGACATAGAAGAGGGCCTGCCCGGTCAGGGCGGCGCGGGTGGAGGCGCGCAAGGTGCGCAGCACGAGGAAGGCGAGGACGCCCCCGGCGACCGTGATGACGACACTCGACGTCCACAGACCCCACTTCACGCCCAGCACCGTGATGAACGGCACCAGCAGCGCGGGATATCCCGGCCGCACCTCGAAGATCCGCATGAAGCGGGGCGGCATGAACGGCACGGTGTGCCCCGTCGTCTCGCCGGCCCGCAGCCGCTTCGCCACCCCCGACCACTGGTCGCGCCGGCACTCCTCCATGACCCGCTTGGTGGGACTCGGATCGTGGAAGCGCAGCACGTCGACGCTCTGGTCGCGGCGTGCGCTGGACGCGTTGCCCGCGCAGGCGTAGTCGATGGTGAGCGTGGCGGCATCCCGCTTGCTCTCACCGCGCAGACTCAGCGCGTACGACAGGTAGTTCTTGGTGTCGGGGGTGTCCCGCCCGGTGATGTTGGCCAGCTGGAGGACGGCGAAGACGGCGGCGATCACGACCACCCAGGTGCGTGGCCTCACGACGACGCGAGGACGTCGTGTCCCGCCTGCGCCGGCAGCGGGACGGCGGGGGCCGGCTCCTCGACCTTCTCCCCGAGCATCACCGTCCGCACCACCCGCTCGGCGGCCCGCCCGTCGTCGAATGCGCAAAACCGCGCCCGGAACCCGGCCCGCAGCCGCGCCGACTCGCCGTCCCGCCACGCCCCGGATGCGAACAGCCACGCCAACTCCCGGTAGGAGCTCGCCACATGGCCGGGCGCGTCGGCCGTGATGTCGAAGTAGGCGCCCCGGCTCGCCGCGTACGCCCCCCAGTCGTCCGTGTAGAGCACGATCGGCCGGTTGAGGTTGGCGTAGTCGAACATGAGGGCCGAGTAGTCGGTGACGAGGACGTCGGAGGCGAGCATCAGATCCTCGACGTGCGGTTCGTCCGTCGCGTCGACCACGACGTTGCGGCGGTGCAGTTCGGACAGGCCCATTCCGCGTGCGGGACCGTCCGCGAGCGACGGATGCAGCCGTACGACGAGGGTGTGATCCTCGCCGAGGTCGTCGGCGAACCGGGCCAGGTCGATGCGGTCGACATGGCCGCCCCGGATGTAGTCGCGGCGCGTCGGCGCGTACAGCACCACCCGGTGCTCGGCCGGGATGCCGAGACGGGCGCGGACCGCCGTGCCGTCCTCGGGCCGCGCGCGGACGAGGACGTCGTTGCGGGGGCTGCCGGTGCGCAGCGAGGTGAAGTGGCAGGGATAGGCGCGGTCCCAGACCAGCTCGGAGTGGCGGTTGGCGACCAGGCTGTAGTCCCAGCGGTCGGCGCGGCGCAGCATCTGCGGCACGTCGAGGCCGTGCCGGGCGCCCGGCTTGTCGAGCAGATCGGCCGCCATGTACTTCAGCGGGGTGCCCTGATGGGTGTGGATGTGGATACTGCCGGGGCGTTTGACGAGCGTGCCGGGCCAGTTGACGTTGTTGACGAAGTACGTGGCCCGCGCGGTGACCCGGCGGTAGGGCAAGGAGTCGAGGAGCACGTGCTCGACCCCTGGAGGCAGCTGCGCCGCCTCCTCCTCGTCGCGCACCACCCACACTCCGCGGACGTGCGGGGCGATCTCCCGCGCCTTGTGGTACACGGCCGCCGGGTCGCCGAGCGCCCCCCGGTGCGAGAACGCCGAGTACACCGCCAGGTTCGGGTCGAGTGACCGGTGTTCGTGCAGGACGGACCAGCCGCGCTTGACCCGGGCGGCGGCCGCCTTGCGTACCTGCATCCCGCGCCGGCCGAGCTCCCGGCCGGCGCGTTCCGTCTGCCGCCACGCCTGGTACAGCGGGAATCCACCTTCCAGGACGCGCAGTTCGCGCGGCACGGGACCGCTCTTGTGCTTGCGGAAGAGCGCGGCCGTCAGCCGGAAGAACTCGGCCTTGTCCTGCTCGGGCAGCCGGTCCGGCTTGGAGAGGATGTCCAGACAGTGTTCACCCATCTTGCGGTGCAGATAGGGACGCCAACTCGCGAGGGCGGGGCGGGAATCGAGGAAGGCGAATACCCGCTCGTACTGGTCGTGGATGTCGAAGTGCTTGCGGCTGGTGGTGGACAGGATGTTGCCCTGGCGGCGCTGGCGGTAGGCCAGACAGATCCGGTCCAGCGTGGCGATCCGCTCCGCGCTGAGCATCACCGGGAAGGTCCAGGGCGTGTCCTCGTAGTACCCGGGAGGGAAGGTGAAGCCCTCTCGCTCGACGAACTCGCGGCGGTAGACCTTGTTCCACACCACCATCAACAGCTCGAGGATCTCCGGGTGTTCGGCGGCCGTGAAGGTGCCGTCACCCGCCTCGGCGAGCACCTTGGCGAGGACGTTCCTGCGGGTGCCGCCCCACCAGTAGGTGCGCGCGTAGTCGAAGACCAGCACATCCGGGTCGGCGGTCTCGTCCAGCCGGTCGGCGACGGCGCGCAGGGCGCCGGGCGTGAGCGTGTCGTCGCTGTCGAGGAAGAAGAGGAAGTCACCGGTGGCGTAGGGCATTCCGGCGTTGCGGGCCCGGCCGAGCCCCACGTTCTCGGGCAGGTGCAGCACCCGTACGCGCGGATCGCGGGCCGCGTACTCGTCGAGGATCGCGCCGCAGCCGTCCGGCGAGCGGTCGTCGATGGCGATGACCTCGAGGTCCGTGTACGACTGCTCCAGGACCGAGTCGAGACACTCGCGCAGAAAGCCCTGCACCTTGAAGACGGGGACGATGATGCTGAAGCGGGGCACGTCAGCTCCTTACGAGGGTCGCGGCGGGGGCCGGGGTGCGCTCGGCGAGCGGCACGATGGGCGCGATCGCCTCGGGGGGCTCGCCCAGGAGCACTCTTCGGACGACCCGTTCGGCGGCCCTTCCGTCGTCGAACTGGCAGAAGCGCTCACGGAATTGAGCCCTCAGATCACGCGATTGCGCGTAGGAGCCGTCGCGGAAGACACGGGCCAGCTCCTGCGGAGTACGCGCCACCGGCCCCGGCGGCGCCTTTGTCACGTCGAAGTAGACGCCGCGCGTCTCCCGGTAGACCTCCCAGTCGTCCGCGTACACGACGATCGGGCGGTCGAGGTTGGCGTAGTCGAACATGATCGACGAGTAGTCCGTGATCAGCGCGTCGGCGGCCAGGCAGACGTCCTCCGAGGAGCGGTGCCCGGTCACATCGATGATCCGGCCGCTGCTCCTGGCAGAGCCCTGGTCGTAGAAGTAGTGGGCGCGCAGCAGGACGACGAAGCCGTCGCCGATCTCCTCGCAGAACGCCTCCAGGTCGAGGCGGGAGTCGAAGCCGGTGCTGTAGTCGCGGTGCGTGGGCGCGTACAGCAGGGCCGTCTTGCCCTCGGGAACACCCAACCGCCGTCGTACATCGGCGACGTCCGAGGCGGTCGCCGTGTAGTAGACGTCGTTGCGCGGATAGCCGTACTCCAGGGCCTCGTACGTCGCCGGGAAGGCCCGCTCCCACATCTCCGTGGAGTGCCGGTTGGAGGAGAGGTTGTAGTCCCAGCGGTCCACCCGGGTCAGCAGCTTGGTGAAGCTGCCGGTCGCGGCGGCCACCACCGGGTACGTCGACTGGTCGACTCCCATCTTCTTCAGCGGGGTTCCGTGCTGCGTCTGCAGGTGCACGCTGCCGGGGCGCTTGACGACCTCGTCCGCGAAGTTGGCGTTGTTGATCAGGTACTTGGCGCGGGCCAGCATCTCCCAGGAGCGGCGACTGCCGATCACCGCGTAGTCCAGGCCGTTCGGCAGCGCGTCCACCGCGTCCGGCTCGACCAGGAACACCGAGCGGATGTGCGGGGCGAGTTCACGGGCCTTGGCGTGGATGGCGGCCGGGTTGCAGGCGTAACCGCGGCCCCAGTAGGCGCAGTAGACGGCGAGGTTCTCGTCGAGGGGGCGGCGCAGCTGGGCCGCGTAGAGAGCGCGCGTACGCAGCATGGTCGGGCGCGGCACCAGGGCCGCCGCCTTCGCCGCCGCCTGGTTGGCGCCGCGCAGCGCCCGGAACGCGCTGTAGGCGCCGGTGGCGAGCAGCCGGTGCTGCACTCCGAGACTGCCCGCCGGGGGCCGGAAGCCGGCCGGGCGGTGGCGCCGGTAGAGCCTGCCGGCGCGGCGGAAGAAGGCCCGGCGGCGGCGCGCGGGCACCCGCGTCGGATGGGCCGCCGTCTTCAGCACGAGGGCGAAGAGCCGGTCGAACAGCGCCCGCGCGCGGGCCGCCGACACCGTCTGTTCGGCCGCGTGGGTGAGGACCAGTTCGACCTGGTCAAGAAGCTCGAACTGGTGCTCGCCCGGTGTGTTGAGCCGGCTGCCCTGACGGCGCAGGTGATGCCGTACGCACACCGCGTCCAGTGCCGCCACGCGTCCGGTCGCCAGGGTCACCAGACCGCCCCAGCCGGCGTCCGTGAAGTGGCCGTCCGGAAAGGTGAGCCGGTGCTCGATGAGGAAGGCGCGACGGTAGGCCGCGCTCCACGCCGGGACGTGTACGCCGATGACGTCCGGGTCCTTGTCCAGCGGGGGCGTGCTCGACTCGCCCTCCCACCAGTGCACCCGCTCGTGCCCGAAGCAGAGGACGTCCACCTCGGTCCGCAGCCCGGCGTCCAGATTCGCCAGCGCGCCCGGCACCAGATCGTCGTCGCCGTCCAGGAAGATCAGATACGTCCCGGTCGCCGCCGCCATCCCGGCGTTGCGCGCCGCGCTCAGCCCGCCCGACGGCGGCGAGTGGACCGGAGCGACCCGGGAGTCCCGCGCGGCGTACGCGGCGGCGACCGTCCCGGCCGGGGAATCGGGCGCGTCGCAGACCGGGATCAGCTCGAAGTCGCCGTAGGACTGGGTGAGGACCGAGTCCAGCGCATGGGCCAGTCGCCCGGCGACTCCATGGGTGGGCACGATCACGCTGAAGCGGGGCATTCTGCTCTTTCTCTCAAGGGCGCCTCGTTCTCTCCAGGGGCGCCGAGGTGGGGTCTCATCGCCCCGGTCGTCCGGCGGGCCGCCAGGTGGCGGGCCGGGTGGGCGTGGGCCGCGACGGGCTCGAGGGCACGCGGACTCCGGTTCAGAGGGCCTCGGTGACGGGGACCGCTCCGCCCGGGGACGGCACGGTCGCGACCGGAGCGGTGGGGCGGGCGGCGGCGGCCGAGGGGACCGGGTGGCGGTCGGCGAGCGGGGTGAACGACGGCAGACCGGCGCTCTCGCCGAGCACCACCCGGCGCACCACGCGCTCGGCGGCGCGCCCGTCGTCGTACGGGCAGAACCGCTCGCGGAACGCGGCCCGCAGCTGCGTGGAGCGGGAGCCGCGCCAGTGCCCGGTCGCGAAGATGTCGATCAGCTCGTCCTCATTGCGCGCGACCGCGCCCGGAGGGAAGGCGCGCAGGTCGAAGTAGGTGCCGCGGGCCGCCTCGTACGCCTCCCAGTCGTCCGCGTGGATGACGATCGGCCGGTCCAGGCCCGCGTAGTCGAACATCAGGGACGAGTAGTCCGTGATCAGCGCGTCCGAGGCGAGACACAGGGACTCGATGCTCGGATGGTCGGACACATCGATGACACGGCCGCCCGCGGCCTGTGTGAGCGGCGCCTCGTAGGAGTGGTGGGCGCGGGTCAACACAACGAAACGCGGGCCGAGTTGGCGCAGGAGGCGTTCCAGGTCGAGGGTGCGGCGCTGGGTGCGGCGGTAGTCGCGGTACGTCGGCGCGTACAGCACGGCTACCGCGCCCGCGGGAATGCCGAGCGACTCGCGCAGCCGGGACACGTCCGCCGAAGTCGCACGCTGGAACACGTCGTTGCGGGGGAGGCCGTACTCCAGCGTGGTGTACCCGGAAGGGAAGACGCGCTCCCAGACCAGGGTGGAGTGGCGGTTGGCGGACAGGCAGTAGTCCCACTTGTCGGCGTTGCGCAGCAGCTCCGCGAAGTCGGTGCCGCGCGCCGCCGCCGGGCGGTCCTGGAGGTCGAGGCCCATGTGCTTGAGCGGAGTCCCGTGCTGCGTCTGGATCATGATCTGGCCGCGGCGCTTGACCAGCCGCCGGTCGAAGTTGACGTTGTTCACCAGGTATTTGGAGCGGGCGAGCGCCGTCCAGTACGCCGCCGTACCGGGCCGCAGCCGGCGCGTGGAGGCGGGGATCGTGTGCTGGTGCTCGGGGTGCGCGATCCACGCGGTGCGGATGTGCGGCGCGACATCACGGAACGCGGACTCCAGGGCGCCCGGGTTGCAGCCGTGGCCGCGGCCCCAGTAGCTGGAGAAGACGGCGCGGTCGGCGCGCAGCGGGAGACGCAGCTGAACGCGGTAGTGCAGCTGGAGCGCGGCGCCGCGCGCGGTGCGGAGCACCTGGGAAGTCAGGTGATGGCCACGTCTGTTGAGGGACGCCGCCGCGGACAGCAGCCGGTACGCGCGATGGGCGCCCAGCCTGACCAGCGCGTGCCGCAGCCGGGTGCGGAGGCGGACGGGGGCGCCCGGCACGCGGTATCGGCGGTAGTGCGCGCGCGCCGCCCGCAGAAACGCGGCGCGCGCGCCGCGCGGAAGCCGGCCGCGCTTGACGAACACCGTCGAGAAGTGGTCGACCATGCGGCGGAACAGGACGGGGCGCCATCGGGCCAGCTCCGGGTGCGCGTCGATGTGCGCGAAGACACGGTCGTACTGCCCGAAGATGTCGAAGTGCTTACGGCTGCTGGTGCCCAGGATGCTGCCGTGGCGCCGCTGGCGGTAGTGGACGCAGACCCGGTCGAGGGTGGCGATCGTCTCCGCGGACATCAGCACCGGGTAGGTCCAGGGCGTGTCCTCGTAGTAGCCCGGCGGGAAGGTGAACCCCTCGCGCTCGACGAACTCCCGGCGGTAGGCCTTGTTCCACACCACCATCAGCACCCTGAGCAGCCCCGGCCGGTCATCCAGCCGGAACGGCGCCGGGCCCTGCTGCGAAAGCTGCGCCGCGAACTGATTGCGGACGGCCTCGCCCGACCAGTACGTGCGCGCGTAGTCGTAGACCAGGACGTCCGGTTCGGCGGTCTCCTTCAGCCGGTCGGCGATGGCGCGCAGTGCGTCCGGGGTGAGGCTGTCGTCGCTGTCCAGGAAGATCAGGTAGTCGCCGGTGGCGTGTTCGAGACCCGCGTTGCGGGCGCGGCCCAGGCCCACGTTCTCCGTCAGATGTACGGGGCGCACGCGGGCGTCGCGGGCCGCGAACTCGTCGATGATCGCGCCGCACGCGTCGGGCGAACAGTCGTTGACCGCGATCAGCTCGAGATCCGGATAGGACTGCCCCAGGACGGATTCCAGGCACTCGTGCAGGTACGCCTGAACCTTGTACGCGGGGACGATGACACTGAACCTGGGCAAGGGACATCCATGGGTCGGCGCGGGCATACCTGCCCGGAAACGGCCGAAGGGGTGAGTTGGTTACGCCAGATGTGGCATACGGGGGACCCCGCGTGAACGCGAAGGGGCGGGCCGGTGTCCGGCCCGCCCCTCAAACGCCGTCGACCGGCGGTTATTTCACCGCGCCCGCCATCACGCCGGACACGAACTGCCGCTGGAACGCGAAGAACACGGCCAGCGGGATCACCATCGAGATGAACGCGCCCGGCGCGAGCACATCGATGTTGTTGCCGAACTGGCGTACCTGTGTCTGCAGCGCGACCGTGATCGGCTGGCTCCCGGAGTTGGAGAACACCAGCGCGACCAGCATGTCGTTCCACACCCACAGGAACTGGAAGATGCCGAGCGAGGCGATCGCGGGACCGCCGAGCGGCATCACGACCCGTACGAACAGGCGAAGTTCACCCGCGCCGTCGAGGCGGGCCGCCTCCAGCAGTTCTCGCGGGATCTCCGCGAAGAAGTTCCGCAGCAGGAACACCGCGAAGGGCAGACCGAAGCCCACGTGGAAGAGGACCACGCCGATGATCGTCCCGAAGATGCCGATCTTGCCGAAGAGTTCGGCGATCGGGATCAGCGCGACCTGAACCGGAACGACCAGCAAGCCGACCACGCCGAGGAACCACCAGTCTCGGCCGGGGAACTCCATCCAGGCGAAGGCGTAGCCCGCAAGCGAGCCGATGGCGACGACGAGGAGAGTCGCGGGGACGGTGATCAACACCGTGTTCACCAGCGAGTTGGTGATGTCGCTGTTCTCCAGGAGCTTCTGGTAGCTGTCCACGGTGAGCTGCGAGGGCTCGGTGAAGACCTTCCACCAGCCGGACGCGCTCATGTCCGCCGGCTTGCGCAGCGAGGACAGCAGCAGCCCGATGGTCGGCACCAGCCAGAACAGGCCGACCAGGAGCAGGAACACGCGCAGGATGCCACCGCTGACCCCACTGGCCAGGCGTGAGCCGAGCGATGGCTTGGCCTTGCTCAGGGCGGTCGTGGGCGCGCTCTTCGTGACACTTCCGGCGTGCGTGGTCATCGCCGCACCTCCCGCCTGAGCCGTCGGACGTTGCTGCGTTTTCCCGGGGGCGCTGACATCAGCGGCTGCCGCCGCGGGCCCCCGGACCCCCAGCCGAAAGACGGGCGCGCTGTCATCGCCGCACCTCCCGCCTGAGCCGTCGGACGTTGAACAGCATCACCGGGATCACCAGCAGCAGCAAGAACACCGCGATGGCGCTCGCGATGCCCGGCTGGTCCTCGGAGAAGCCCTTGCGGTACAGCTCCAGGGCCAGCACGTTGGCGTCGTCCTGGGACGAGCCGGGCGCGATGATGAAGACCAGGTCGAAGACCTTCAGGACGTTGATCATCAGGGTGACGGTGACGACCGCGAGGACGGGCGCGAGCAGCGGCACCGTGACCCTGCGGAACACCTGCCACTCGTTCGCGCCGTCGACCCGGGCCGCCTCCAGCAGCTCGCGCGGCACACCCGCGAGCCCCGCCGCGATCAGCACCATCGCGAAACCCGCCCACATCCAGATGTACGAGCCGATGATGGCCGGCGTGACCAGGGACGGGCCGAGCCAGTCCAGGCCGTTGTACGGCTCCTTGAAGTTGCTTGCCGGAAGCCGGAGTCGGGCTCCGTCGGCCATGTCCGACAGCGTGAACGTACCGTCGTCGCGGACCTTCGTGGAGTCGACGACCTTGCCGTCCTTGACGGCCTCGATCCGCATGCCCGCGTAGCCCAGTTCACCCGCGTCCACCTGCCCGAGCTTCCCGACGCCCTTGCCGCGGGTGAAGTCCTGCCAGGCCGTGCCGGTGACCTTGCCCGGCTCGGTCCTGGCCTGCACGGCCTTCTTGGCACTGTCGGGCATCTGGTCCGGGGCGACACCGACGAGCGGGAGGGTGACGGACTGCCCGGCGTGGACGGGGTTCTTGGTGAGGAACCCGCCGCTTCGAGGTTCGAGCGGCGACTGCCGTCCGGGGTGGGCTTTCGGGAACGCCGACGACTGGGCGAAGGTGTCGTGGACCCCGACCCACACCGCGTTGGCGACCCCCTTGTGCGGGTCCTGGTCGTACACCAGCCGGAAGATGATGCCCGCCGCGAGCATCGAGATCGCCATCGGCATGAAGACGACCAGCTTGAACGCCGTGCCCCAGCGCACCCGTTCGGTGAGCACCGCGAAGATCAGACCGAGCGCGGTCGCGACCGTCGGCGCGAACACCACCCAGATGATGTTGTTCTTGAGCGCGGTACGGATGCCGTCATCGGTGAACAGGGACTTGTAGTTGTCGATTCCGGCGAAGCCGTCGCCGGACTGGTCGTAGAAGCTGCGGACGACCGAGTACCCGATCGGGTAGACCACGAGCGCGCCGAGCAGCACCAGGGCGGGCAGCAGGAAGAGGACCGCCACGGTCCTGCGGGTGCCGGTCACGCTCTTGCGTGTACGGGCCGGAGGCACCGGTGCGGTGCCTCCGGCCGTTGCCGACGTCATCGCCGGATCAGCCCTTGTAGGCCGCGGCGGCGTCCGATTCGAGCTTCGCCTGTGTCCCCGCCACGTCCTTCGGGTTCTTCAGGAAGTCCTGCAGGTCCTTCCACTCGCCCTTGCCCGGCGTGCCGCCGAAGGCCTGCGGGGCCTGGTCGGACATGTCGAAGCGGAAGTCGTCGCCGGCCGCGATCAGGGCCTTGGCCATCTTCTGCTGCACCGCGTTCGGGTACGCGGACAGCGCGACGCCCTTGTTGGGCGAGAGGTAGCCGCCGAGCTTCGCCTGGATGGTCGCCGCGTCCGGAGAGGCCAGGAAGGTGGCCAGTGCCTGGGCCGCCTTGGAGTCCTTCAGGATGACGGCCGCGTCACCACCGCTGACCACGGGCGCCTTGTCGCTGACCGCCGGGAACGGGAACACCTTGGCGTCCGTTCCCACCTTGGACTTGGTCTCCGCGATGTTGACCTGCGCGAAGTCGCCCTCGAAGACCATGCCCGCCTTCGGCTGCTCGCCGCCGGTGAACGTCTGCGTCACCGACGCCGGGAACTCCGTCTGCAGCGCGCCGTCCGCACCGCCCGCGATGTAGTTCTTGTTGCCCCACATCTGGGCGAGCGTGGTCAGCGCGTCCTTCACGGACGGGTCCGTCCACTTGATCTTGTGCTGGGCGAGCTGGTCGTACTTCTCCGGGCCGGCCTGGGAGAGGTAGATGTTCTCGAACCAGTCGGTGAGGGTCCACCCGTCCGCGCCTCCGACGGACACCGGTGTGACTCCGGAGTCGTAAATCGTCTGCGCGGTGGTGAGGAACTCCTTCCAGGTCTTCGGCTCCTTGGCCCCCGCGTTCTCGAAGACCTTGTTGTTGTACCAGACCAGGGACTTGTTGGCGGCCTTGTAGTAGACGCCGTACTGCTTGCCGTCGACCTTGCCGAGGTCCTGCCAGCCCTGGGAGTAGTTCTTCGCGAGCTGGGCCTGCGCGTCCGCGCCGACGGGCTTGGCCCATTTCTTCGCGACGGCCTGCTTGATGGCGCCGACCTGAGGGAGCATCGCGATGTCCGGTGGCGCACCGCCCGCGATCTTCGAACCGAGGAAGTTGATGATCGGGTCCTGCGCGGGTACGAAGGTGACCTTCGCGCCCGTGCGCTTCTCGAACTCCGCCAGCACCTTCTTGAAGTTGGCCTGTTCCGGGCCGGTCCATACGGCGGCGACTTCCAGACTGGCGCCATTGAGCTTGGGAAGGGTGACGGTGTCGGCACTGGTGCCGCCGCTCGCCGTGCTGTTGCCGCTGCTGCCCTTGTCCTTGTTGTCGCCGCCGCACGCGGTGAGCGTGAGCGCGCCGGCGACGACGGCGGCCGCGGCGGCCTGTGCGGCTCTGCGTGACCTGTGCGTGGAGTGACTGGGCGACCTGTGTACACGAAGATTGCTGCGCATCACTGCCCCGTTCTTCGTTCCTCGTCGAACGTCCTGCGCTGTCCCGTGCGGTCTGGTCTACGCCCGGTCCCACGAACGCGGCAAGAGCGCCAGCGCTGTCAAGAGAGCGATCGTAATTGGGTCGTGACGTGGGGTCTCGTACGCGGGACTCCGGCGAGCCTTGGCCGAGAATTCAGCCCCGCCGGCAAAAGGTCAGCCCCTGAAGCGAGAATTCAGCCCCTTCGGCGCAAAATCAGCCCCTCCGGCGTTTGGGGAGCGGGGTCTGGGCGGAGTCCAGGACGGGGCGGAGTCCAGGACGGGGCGGGTAGGGGCGGTGGGGGCGGAACGCATCACCCGCCCCCACCCATCCCATCCGCGCCGGGGCTAAAGCAGCGACGGCACCTCGACCGCGGCAACGGAGCGGGCCGCGCGCTCCAGGGCGCTGGCGAGCAGCGCCAAGTCGGTGGGCCCGTTGCCGAGCTCGCGCACGGGCCGCCGGGCCGGCGGATCACCCATGCGGTGCCACTCCAGGGGAACGACCGTCGGGCGGAGCGTGGCCGTACGGGGAATGCGCCCCGTGACCCGGCCGCCCTGGAAGGGCGTGACCCGCCCGTCGGGGCAAAGCAGCCGCCCCCGCCCGGGAGCAGGTTCATCCGGCCCCGGCGACGGCGCGTCGAGCGTCACCCGCAACGCGGCGGAACGCGCCAGCTCCGACCCCGCCGTACGCCCGTCGACACCGGCCGCGGCCACGAGGTGCACCCCGAGCCGGTCCCCCTCACGGGCAACGGCCTCCAGCGCCCGTATCACCGACCCGGCCGCGGGCCGCCCCGGAGACCCCAACGCGGGGGACAGCAACGCGTCCAGATCGTCGACGACCACGACGAGGCGGGCCAGCGGCGGCCCCGGCTCCGCACGCTCCCGCGCGGCGGCAGGGCGCAGCCGCATTGTGGAACTGGGCGCCGCGTCGAGATCCGCGGCGCCGGACGACGCCCCTGACGCCGTCCCGGACGACGACCTGGCGGAGCGCTGCGACACGATCCGGCCCGACACCTCGCGCCCGGTGTGCCACTCCACGAAGCCGAGCCGTCCGAGCAGCTCGGCCCGCCGCTTCAGTTCGGCGCTGAGGGACTGGGCGAACTCCCGCATGCGTACCGGGTCGTTGGCGGTGAGGTGGGTGGTGACGTGGGGCAGGTCCGTGCAGACCTGGAGCCCTTCGCCGCGTTGTTCCGCGCCATGGCCCCCCGTGCTGTCCCGCCCGTCCATCAGGACGATCCCGAGGCGGTCGGGCCGCTCGGCGGCGGCGAGGGACGCGGCGACGGAGCGCAGCAGTTCCGTACGGCCACTGCCCGACGGGCCCTCGATCAGCAGATGCGGGCCCTCCTCGGGGAGGTCCACGGTGACGGGGCCGCGTGGTCCGGCGCCGAGCACGACCCGGGCGCGCCCGCCGAGGGACTCCGTGTCGTCCGCCGCGTCCGCCCAACGCGTCATCAGTGAGGCGGGGGTGGCGCGGGCAAGCCCCAACTCGTCGAGTAGCCGCGCCGCTTGAGGCAGGGGAGCGGACACGCGCGCGTGCCGCTCGCCGTGCGCGCCGTCCGTCCGCAACGGCGCGAGCGCCCGTGCGAACCGCTCGGCCCACGCCACCGACACCGCGTCGACCGCGGCGACGGTGCCGTGCCCCACGGGACCCCGGGGCGCGTGCGCGGACCATCCGACGTGCGTGGAGGGCCCTACGGAGGCGCCGCGCGTGGAGGGCACGACGGACCCGTCACCCGTCGTGCGCCCGCTGGAGCCGCCACGTGTCGCCGATCCGGTGCCTTCGGGGTGCGGTGTAACGGGCCCGCCGCCCCGCGTCGTGTGCCCGCTGGAGCCGCCACCCGTCGCCGGGCCGGTGCCTTCGGAGTGCGGTGCGAGGGGCCCGCCGCCTCGCGTAGCCGGGCCAGTACCTCCGCCGTGCGGTGTCACCGGCCCAGCGGCTCCGCCCTGCCCGCGCGCCGTGGGCCCTCCTTGGGCGGCGCCGCCGGTCTCGCCCCGCGCGCGCCCCGTGGGCTCGCCTTGCGCGGTGCTGCCATTCGCGCCCCGCGCAGGCTGCTCAGCCGCCCCCCGCGCAACCCCCGCGGGGCCGCCCGGTGCGACCCGCAGCAGTCGCAGTGCCGTGGCCACGTCGCCGCTGAGGAGGGCGACCGCACCGCACTCCCGGAATGCCGGTGACGCCTCGCACGCCGCCTCGTATGTCTCTGTCACCGGTGAGGCGGGCGACGCGGCGGCGGTCTCGGCGAGGCAGAGCATGTGGATACCGGCCCGCGCGCCCTGGTGCGTCAGCCGCACCACGGCCTCCCGTACATCGGCGCCCCCGGGATCCCCGTCCACGACGACCACGGTGTACGGCCCCTCGAAGCCGCGATCCGCCAGGTCCTCGTCGCGCGCCCAGGAGGGCCGCCGCGCTCCTCCCCGGAGGCCCGCACTGTCCGTGTCGACGGTTGGGCCGCCGATCGGACCGCCCGGGGCGTGGCCCGCTTCCGTCAGGTGGTCCTCCAGGCGGCGGAGGAGTTCGTCCGTGCGGGCCGTCGCCTGTTCGCGGTCGTAGGCCAGCAGGAGGCGGCAGTCCTGGCCGTGGGTGGGGCGCAGATGGGGGAGCCAGCCGAGCCAGGACCACTCGGCGGTGCGCTCGTCCACCGTGCGCGAGCGGTCCGTGCTGATCAGGACGATTTCGAGGGCGTCGGGCGAGTGCAACGCGGCGAGCTGGGCCACGACCGCGCGGGCCAGGCCCGCAAGGCGCGCCCGCGGTCCGGCAAGGCCCAGCGAGCCGACCTCCCGCAGACCGGCGGTCACCGGCACCGCGGGCAGCAGGCCCGAGCCGTCCGGCGCCGCCCGGTCGGCCGTGCCCAGCCGCACCGTCAGGGTCTCCGGGTGCCCGGGGCCGCGCTCCCACAGCCGAGGTCCCGGCCCGAGCGCGGTGAGCAGCAGCGTCGCGGGGTCGGGCCAGCGCTCCGGAGACTGCGGCACGTCGGGGAGGGCCTCCTCCGCCGTGGCCGCTTCGTCGTCGTACGCGGTCTGTCCGGCCGCCGTCGGCTCCCCGCGGCCTCCTCCGGTCAGCCGCCGTGCCCACGCGCCGATGCCGCCCCGCTTGCGGACGCCCGAGGGGACGTCCGTGCCGCGCAGAGGCGTGCCCTTGCGCGGAAGCGGAAGGGGAGTAGTCGCAACGGCGGACGCGCCCGCCGTTGCGACCGGGGCGCAATCGCCGTCCTCCTCGGTCCCACCGCCCGGCGTGTTCTCGATCCGGGGTGCCCCGCCCTGTTCCGGAACGACCGACGGCGCGCCGGGACCATGTCCCTGCGCCCCGGGAACACCGCCTCCGGAGGCACCCCACTCCGCCGATCCATAGGCGTGATGCGTCTCACCGCCGGGCGGGAGAGGACCGCCCCGCGTGCCGTGGTCGCCCTCCCCGCGCGCGTGGGGGACGAGGGGGACTGTCTTGAGCCGGGTGCCCGTGTCCTCCTCGCAGGCGCCGGTCCCGGCCGCCACCCGGACGTGCCCCTCCCCGTCCGGCGCCGTCCCCACGGCCTCCGTACCCACGGGTGGAGCAAGCCGCAGCGCGGATTCCCCGACCCTCAGCAGTGCGCCCGGTGCGAAGCGGACGGAGCGGGTGCCGACGCGGGTGCCGTCGAGTGTCGTGCCGTTCGTGGAGCCCAGGTCGGCGACCGAGACGCGGCCCTCGGGGGTGACGGTGACCGCGCAGTGCAGACGGGAGACGTCGGGGTCGTCCAGGGGCACGTCCGCGTCGGCGGAGCGGCCGATATGGATCTGGCCGCCGTGCAGGAGGTGGACGCCGCCCGCGTCGGGGCCCGCGACCACATGGAGCTGGGCGGCGACGTCGTCCACCTCGGGGCCGGGTTCGGCGGGCGGGCTCAGGGAGAGCACCGCTCCGTCCGTCAGCGGCGGCTCGCCGAGCGTGCAGCGGTGCGCGTCGAGCCGCTCCGTGCCCGCGTACAGCACGACCTGGCCGTCACCCGCGCCGACCGCCGAGGCCAGCCCCGACGCGACCGCGGCCAGCGCCGTCCCGGCGGGCGCGGTGACCAGCACATCGCAGGCCGCGGCACGCCCCCGCGGCTCCGAGGGCGGGCCCAGCGGGTCTACGACGGTCAGCCGGATCTGCATCGCCGTCAGCGGTCCCTTCAGCGCAGGTGTCCGCGACGAGGACGAGGCTGCGCTGCGGTCCCCCACCGCAGAATCCCCCACCGCACACGGGCACGTCGGCCAGTACTGGAGGCATCCTCGCACCTGCCACTGACAACACGCCCGCCACCCACCCGTAAGTGATCTTGATTGGTCGGCTCTGCCCGTAAAAGTGCCTGACCAGTGCCCGACCGGTGCCCGCTTGAGATCAGTCACGCCAAGCGTTCGGCAACCACGCGACCGGACCGAGCGTCTTTACTTCGAACATGGAACAGCAAGTGCCGTGTACGGCGGCACTACAGTGGGTCGGAACACCTCTACCACAGTGATCATGGTGGACGGACCAGGCAAGCAAGCAACAGGGAGCGCATGACGTGCGGCCGGTAGGGAGCAAGTACCTCCTTGAGGAGCCGCTGGGGCGCGGCGCCACAGGCACCGTCTGGCGAGCCCGCCAGCGGGAGACCGCGGGCGCCGAGGCGGCCGTCGCCGGGCAGCCCGGCGAGACCGTGGCGATCAAGGTGCTCAAGGAGGAGCTCGCCAGCGACGCGGACATCGTGATGCGGTTCCTGCGCGAGCGGTCGGTGCTGCTGCGGCTGACCCACCCGAACATCGTGCGCGTACGGGACCTCGTCGTCGAAGGCGATCTGCTCGCGCTCGTCATGGACCTGGTCGACGGCCCCGACCTGCACCGCTATCTGCGCGAGAACGGGCCCTTCAGCCCCGTCGCCGCCGCACTCCTCACCGCCCAGGTCGCCGACGCGCTCGCCGCCAGCCACGCCGACGGCGTCGTGCACCGCGATCTGAAGCCCGCGAACGTCCTGCTGAAGCAGGACGGCGGCCAGATGCACCCGATGCTGACCGACTTCGGCATCGCCCGGCTCGCCGACTCCCCGGGTCTCACCCGCACCCACGAGTTCGTCGGCACGCCCGCCTACGTCGCGCCCGAGTCCGCCGAGGGTCGTCCGCAGACGTCCGCCGTCGACATCTACGGGGCGGGCATCCTGCTGTACGAGCTGGTCACCGGGCGTCCGCCGTTTGCCGGCGGATCCGCCCTCGAGGTACTGCACCAGCACCTGAGCGCCGAACCGCGCCGCCCGTCGACCGTCCCGGACCCCTTGTGGACCGTCATAGAGCGCTGTCTTCGCAAGAGTCCGGACGAGCGGCCCAGCGCCGAGAACCTCGCGCGCGGGCTGCGGGCCGTCGCCGCGGGCGTCGGCGTGCACGCGAACGCCGCGCAGATCGCCGCGGCGGAGGGAGTGGGCGCGCTGCTCGCCCCCGACCCGGCCCCGGCGACCGTTCCCGGCGTGCCCGGGGCGGCCGATCCCACGCAGGTGCTGCCGCACGGCGCGGGCGCGTACGACCCGAACGGGGCGACCAGCGTGCTGCCGCACACCGGCGACGCCGACCCCACCTCCGTCCTGCCGCACCGCGGCGCGCCGGACCCGACCGCCGTCATGCCACCCGTGCCCCAGCACCAGCCCGGCGGGCAGGGTCCGCAGGACCCGCACCCCTGGCAGAACCAGCTGCGCGCGGCCCGCGACCGCAATGAGCAGACCCAGGTGCAGTACCTGGACCCGAACGAGGATCCACTGCGTCGGCGTCCGCAGCGGCAGGTCGCACGGCCCCAGCAGCGACCGCAGCAGCGGCCCCAGCAGCAGCGACCGCCGCAGGGCCAGCAGCCGCCGCCCGGATACGGGTATCCGCAACAGCAACAGCCGCACCAGTACGCGCCTCAGCAGCCCCAGCACCAGCAGCCGCAGCGGTACGCGCCCGCGCCTCAGCAGCCCCAGCAGCCCGCGCCGCGGCAGCCGCGTGAGCCCCGGCAGCGCAGCGCCAACCCGACGAAGATCCCGGGGCTCGGCTGCCTCAAGGGGTGCCTGTTCACGATCGTCATCCTGTTCGTCGCCGGCTGGCTGATCTGGGAGTTCAGTCCCCTTCAGCACTGGATCGGCAGCACGAGGGGCTACTGGTCCCAGCTGAGCCACTGGTACCACACGGTGACCGGCTGGATCAGCGACCTGGGCGGCGGCTCCGGGAACTGACTCTGGGGATTTGTCGACATCTGACGGGTGATTTCCGTCTCCGCAGTGAAGGTTGGCTCTTCGGACGCGTACTTTTAGCGACAACACGCGTCGGTAGGAGCAGTCTTGGCACGGAAGATCGGGAGCCGGTACACCGCGAACCAGATTCTGGGGCGGGGCAGCGCCGGCACGGTGTGGCTGGGTGAGGGACCCGAGGGGCCCGTCGCCATCAAGCTGCTGCGCGAGGACCTCGCGTCCGACCAGGAGCTCGTGGGGCGCTTCGTGCAGGAGCGCACGGCGCTGCTCGGTCTCGACGATCCGCACGTGGTCGCGGTGCGCGACCTGGTGGTGGACGGCAACGACCTCGCGCTCGTCATGGACCTCGTCCGGGGTACGGACCTGCGCACCCGGCTCGACCGGGAGCGCCGGCTCGCACCCGAGGCGGCGGTGGCGATCGTCGCCGACGTCGCTGACGGGCTCGCGGCCGCGCACGCCGCCGGGGTCGTCCACCGGGACGTGAAGCCCGAGAACGTGCTGCTCGACATGCAGGGCCCGCTCGGTCCGGGCGGATCCCACCCGGCTCTCCTGACCGACTTCGGTGTGGCCAAACTCATCGACTCGCCGCGGCGGACCCGGGCCACGAAGATCATCGGTACGCCGGACTATCTCGCTCCCGAGATCATCGAGGGGCTGCCGCCGCGCGCCGCCGTCGACATCTACGCGCTGGCGACCGTCCTGTACGAGCTGCTCGCCGGCTTCACGCCCTTCGGGGGCGGGCACCCCGGCGCTGTCCTGCGCCGTCACGTCACGGAGACGGTGGTGCCCTTGCCCGGCATCCCGGACGAGCTGTGGCAGCTGATCGTGCAGTGCCTGGCCAAGGCGCCGGCGTCGCGCTTGCGGGCGTCCGAGCTGGGGGTGCGGCTGCGGGAGCAGTTGCCGTTGCTGGCGGGGATGCCGCCGTTGGACGTGGACTCGCCGGACGCGGAGGGGGAGGACGAGGACGAGGGGTACGAGGAGGCGGCGGAGCCTTCCGCTCCCGTGTCCCGGGTCCGTCGTGGCGCCGTGCCGCTGGTGCCGGGGGCCGCGCCCGACTCCAACCGGGATACGCATACCTCGATGCGGGTGCCGGGGCCGGACGAGCTGGCGGGCGGGGCGCGGGGGACGGCCCGCGTGCCGCGTGCCTCGGGGGCTCCCCGGCCGGGGTCGGCCCGCCATCGGGCCTCCGCGCGGCGGCGGCGCGTGACGCTGGGGGCGGCGGCGCTCGCACTCGTCGCCGCGGTCGGCATCGGCACCTGGCTCGCCACCTCCGGCGACGACGCCGGCGCGACGCCCCAGGACACCAAGAATTCGGCCCCCGCGTCGCCCTGAGCCCGGAGCGGATTTCGCCCCCGCCACCCCTACCCTTCCCCACTCTCGGCTTCGCTCGAGCGGGGCCCCCATCGTCCCTGGGGGCTCCGCCCCCAGACCTCCGGATCGCGCTTCGGCTCGTCCTCAAACGCCGGACGGGCTGGAACCAGCCCCTCCGGCGTCGAAAAGCGCAGGCCCCCAGCCCCCGGGCCCCGAGGGGCGAGCCACGGTTGTCGTAGCCGTTACGCTGGAGGCGTGGCAGTCGTCGATGTATCCGAAGAGCTCAAGTCCCTCTCCTCGACCATGGAGTCGATCGAGGCCGTCCTGGACCTCGACAAGCTGAGGGCAGATGTCGCCGTGCTCGAGGAGCAGGCGGCCGCGCCGTCCCTGTGGGACGACCCGGACGAGGCGCAGAAGATCACCAGCAAGCTGAGCCACCTCCAGGCGGAGGTGAGGAAGGCCGAGGCGCTGCGCGGGCGTATCGACGATCTGAGCGTGCTCTTCGAGATGGCCGAGGAGGAGAACGACCCGGACACCCGCGCCGAGGCCGAGAACGAGCTCACAGCCGTCAAGAAGGCCCTGGACGAGATGGAGGTCCGGACTTTGCTCTCCGGGGAGTACGACTCCCGTGAGGCCGTCGTCACCATCCGCGCCGAGGCCGGAGGCGTCGACGCCTCCGACTTCGCCGAGAAGCTGCAGCGCATGTACCTGCGCTGGGCGGAGCGGCACGGCCACAAGACGGAGCTCTACGAGACCTCGTACGCGGAAGAGGCGGGCATCAAGTCCACCACCTTCGCGGTCCACGTTCCGTACGCGTACGGAACGCTCTCCGTGGAGCAGGGCACGCACCGGCTGGTGCGGATCTCCCCGTTCGACAACCAGGGGCGTCGGCAGACGTCGTTCGCCGGTGTCGAGATCCTGCCGGTGGTCGAGCAGACCGACCACATCGAGATCGACGAGTCCGAGCTGCGGGTGGACGTCTACCGCTCGTCCGGGCCCGGCGGTCAGGGCGTCAACACCACCGACTCCGCGGTGCGGCTGACCCACCTTCCCACCGGCATCGTCGTCTCCTGCCAGAACGAGCGGTCGCAGATCCAGAACAAGGCGTCCGCGATGAACGTTCTGCAGGCCAAGCTCCTCGAGCGGCGCCGGCAGGAGGAACAGGCCAAGATGGACGCCCTCAAGGGTGACGGCGGCAACTCCTGGGGCAACCAGATGCGTTCGTACGTCCTGCACCCGTACCAGATGGTCAAGGACCTGCGCACCGAGTACGAAGTCGGCAACCCCGAGGCCGTGTTCAGCGGGGAGATCGACGGCTTCCTCGAGGCCGGAATTCGCTGGCGCAAGCAGCAGGAGAAGTAAGCAGCCGCATTGGCGCCGATTTATCGACAAGGCAACTGCCGTCCATCGGACGGCAGTTGCCTTTTCTGAGGGGGTTGTCTGGGTTTTACGTCACAGTCACATGTCCTCACGGCAGGCAAATGATGTTGATCCGGACATCGCGTGCGCAACGACCTTGACGTTGCATTGAAAACTGGGAAGGGTAACGCGTGGCATGCGTATCTCTGGGGCGCATGTGAACCGGGAGGCTTGAGAGAAGCCGCCTGTGACGCCGTGGCCCCGGGCGCTGCTCCATTGACGATCAGCTACTGGGGGTAGCAGGCAGATGACCAAGAAGACGCGGATCCGTGTGGCGCGGATAGCCGCCGGTGCGGTGATTGCCGCCGGTGCTTCGCTGACCGCTGCGGGTGCCGCCTCGGCGCTCGACCTCAACGTCGGCATCGGTGTCAACGTCGGCGACGACCCGACCCCGACTCCGACCGAGACGGGCATCCCGACGACATTGCCCACGGACCCGGCGCCCACGGAGACGGCTCCCACCGAGCCGACGCCCACCGAGACGGCCCCGACCAGCCCGGAGCCCACGGCGACCACGCCCACCGACGACCCGACGGACCCCACCGAGGAGCCGACCGAGCCGACGGAGGACCCCACCGCCACGACCGAGCCCTCGGACGGCAGCACCAGCGGCTCCGGCTCCACCGGCGGCAACAAGACGGACCCCGACGGCGGCTCCTCCACCCAGGAGGAGGGCTCGTCGGCCCTCACCGACACCGGCTCGGACACCTCGGCGCAGGGTAAGAACGACGGCCAGCTGGCCGAGACGGGTGCCGGTCAGACCGCGTTCCTGCTGGTCGGCGCCGCCACGATGATCGCCGGTGGTATCGGCTTCCGCCTGCTGCCGCGCGTCATGGGCGGCCGCGGCGGTGCCGTCGCCTGACGGGCACATACCTGAAGAAGGGCCCGGAGCAGCTCGCTCCGGGCCCTTCTCGCGTCAAGAGGGGGGCACGCCCCCCGGGGGGTCTCACACCGTCTGGTGGGCCACCAGGGCCAGCGCCGCGATCAGGACGGCCAGCAGGGCGATCAGCGCCATGGGGTTCAGGCCGGTGAAGGGGCTCTCCTGCTGGAGCCGCTCACGGTTCGCGCGACAGACGGGGCAGCGACCCTCGCTGACGGGCGCCGCGCAGTTCGCGCACACCAATCGGTCGTACGTCATGCGCGCCTCCTTTGCGGCTGAACCGCCGCCGCTCTCGCGGACCTGGCCGGTCTCTGTGGGGGTGGTGCTCCGTCGATGCTGCCGGCCATCTGCTGCGGGCCTCAGTGCTACAACGCTCTCGGGGCCCGAACCGTTCCCTCTCCACTGTGCCAGGTTCCGCGGATTTCGGCGCGGCTCGCCTTATCCTGCCCCGCCCGAATGCTGTCCAGCCCTTCGGATTCGCGACAACAAGGCCTTCAGAACCGCGACAAAACGCGCAAGCCTCGCGCAACCGCGTACGCCGACTGCGCTCGCACACCCGCTTCGCGTATGGTCACGCACACCTACCCCCGGCGACCCGTGGTGCATCCGTGATCCGATTCGACAACGTCTCCAAGGTCTACCCCAAGCAGACCCGCCCCGCTCTCAGGGATGTCTCCCTGGAGGTCGAGCGCGGTGAGTTCGTGTTCCTCGTGGGGTCCTCCGGCTCCGGAAAGTCCACCTTCCTGCGGCTGGTCCTCCGCGAGGAGCGGTGCAGTCACGGTCAGGTGCACGTCCTGGGCAAGGACCTCGCGCGCATCTCCAACTGGAAGGTGCCGCAGATGCGGCGCCAGCTGGGCACCGTGTTCCAGGACTTCCGTCTCCTGCCCAACAAGACGGTCGCCGAGAACGTGGCCTTCGCGCAGGAGGTCATCGGCAAGTCCCGCGGCGAGATCCGCAAGTCCGTGCCCCAGGTGCTCGACCTCGTCGGCCTGGGCGGCAAGGAGGACCGGATGCCCGGCGAGCTCTCCGGTGGTGAGCAGCAGCGCGTGGCCATCGCGAGAGCCTTCGTGAACCGGCCCAAGCTCCTCATCGCCGACGAGCCGACCGGAAACCTCGACCCGCAGACCTCCGTCGGCATCATGAAACTGCTCGACCGCATCAACCGGACGGGCACGACCGTGGTGATGGCGACCCACGACCAGAACATCGTGGACCAGATGCGCAAGCGCGTCATCGAGCTGGAGCAGGGCCGTCTCGTCCGCGACCAGGCGCGCGGCGTCTACGGCTACCAGCACTGATCATCGTCCACGGAAAGGTCTGAAGAAGACGCCATGCGCGCGCAGTTCGTTCTGTCGGAGATCGGTGTCGGTCTCCGCCGCAATCTGACCATGACCTTCGCGGTCGTCGTCTCGGTCGCCCTCTCGCTCGCCCTGTTCGGCGGCTCGCTCCTGATGAGCGACCAGGTGAACACCATGAAGGGCTACTGGTACGACAAGGTCAACGTCTCGATCTTCCTCTGCAACAAGAGCGACGCGGAGTCCGATCCCCACTGCGCCAAGGGCGCGGTGACCGCCGACCAGAAGAAGCAGATCCTCGCCGACCTGGACAAGATGTCCACGGTCGTCCAGAAGGTCACCTACGAGTCCGCGGACCAGGCGTACAAGCACTACAAGGAGCAGTTCGGCGACTCCCCGCTGGCCAGCTCCCTCACGCCGGACCAGATGCAGGAGTCGTACCGGATCAAGCTGAAGGACCCGGAGAAGTACCAGGTCATCGCGACCGCCTTCGACGGGCGTGACGGCGTGCAGTCCGTGCAGGACCAGAAGGGCATCCTGGACAACCTCTTCGGGCTGCTCAACGGCATGAACTGGGCCGCGCGCGCGGTGATGGCGATGATGCTCGTCGTCGCGCTGATGCTGATCGTCAACACGGTGCGCGTCTCGGCGTTCAGCCGTCGCAGAGAGACCGGGATCATGCGTCTGGTGGGCGCCTCCGGGTTCTACATCCAGGCGCCGTTCATCATGGAGGCCGCGGTCGCCGGGCTCATCGGCGGCGGTGTCGCCTGTGGCTTCCTGCTGATCGCGCGGTACTTCATCATCGATCACGGTCTGGCCCTGTCCGAGAAGCTGAACCTGATCAACTTCATCGGCTGGGACGCCGTGTTGACGAAACTGCCGCTCATCCTCGCGACGAGCCTGCTGATGCCCGCGCTGGCCGCGTTCTTCGCGTTGCGCAAGTACCTGAAGGTGTGACGCATGCCAAGGGGGCCGTACCGTCAACCGGCGGTGCGGCCCTTCGCGTTGTCCTAGACTCACCGGCATGTCAGGCCGTGACCTGTTCTGTCAGCCCCGTCGCATCCGCCGCGGGGCCGCCCTGACATTGGTGTTCGCGAGTGTCCTCGTCGCCGGCGCGGCGACCGGTTCGTTCGACGAGCCCGGCCGGAAAACCACCCCCTCCTCCCGGTCTGTTCCGACCAGCCACCACGAGGACGTCACCGAGGCCGCCGCCGAGGCGATGGCCGACGGCACGTCCCCCATGGAGGCCGCCGAGCGCGCCGTCAGCCGCAGTGGCGACCGGTGGGGCGCGGTCTACTCCCAGGGTGAGTACGAGGAGTTCGAAGAAGCTCTCGACGGCCAGTACACCGGCGTCGGACTGTGGGCCAGGCGCGAGCGTGACGGACGTATCGAAGTGACCCGGGTGCAGACCGGCTCGCCCGCGGCCGCCGCCGGGGTCCGCAAGGGCGACCGGCTGCTCAGCGTCGATGGCGAGAAGGTCGACGGCCGGCCGGTCACCGACGTCGTCTCCTTACTGCGCGGGGACGCCGACGACGCCGCCGCCGGTACGGAGGTCTCCCTCGGGCTGGCACGCGGCACGCGCGCGTGGAGCGAGACAGTGCGCCGGGCCCGCCTGTCCACGGACTCCGTGACCGTCCACCGGCTCGCCGGCGGTGTCACCGTGATCAAGGTCGCCGCCTTCACCAAGGGCTCGGGCGATCGCGTGCGGGCCGCCGTCGCCCAGGCTCCCCGGCGGGCCGGTATCGTCCTCGACCTGCGCGGCAACTCCGGCGGCCTGGTCACCGAGGCCGTGGCCGCCGCCTCCGCCTTCCTCGACGGCGGCCTGGTCGCCACGTACGACGTGGACGGACAGCAGCGCGCCCTGCACGCCGACCCCGGCGGCGACACCACCAGACCCCTGGTCGCGCTCGTCGACGGCGGCACGATGAGCGCGGCCGAGCTGCTCACCGGCGCGCTCCAGGACCGTGGCCGGGCGGTCGTCGTGGGCTCCAGGACCTTCGGCAAGGGCTCGGTCCAGATGCCGAGCCGGCTGCCCGACGGCTCCGTCGCCGAGCTGACCGTCGGCCACTACCGCACCCCCGCCGGGCGCGGCGTCGACGGCCGGGGCATCACCCCCGACCTACAGGCGGACGAGGGCTCCCTGGAGCGGGCCGAGACGGTGTTGAGCGGCCTCGGGGACGCGTCGTAGCCCACCGTTCAAGGCCTTCGTAATCGGCTTTCCCCCTGACCCCCCTGTAGTGCGAAAATGGCCAGCACTATGAGCAAGGGAATGTACGTACCGAAGGAGTCCCAGCCGAAGCAGGGCGGGACTGGCACCGCCAAGGCCAAGGACGGCAAGCGCAAGATCGTCGCGCAGAACAAGAAGGCGCGGCACGACTACGCGATCATCGACACCTACGAGGCCGGGCTCGTCCTGACCGGCACCGAGGTGAAGTCGCTGCGCCAGGGACGCGCCTCGCTGACCGACGGCTTCGTCCAGATCGACGGGAACGAGGCGTGGCTGCACAACGCCCACATCCCCGAGTACAGCCAGGGCACCTGGACCAACCACTCCGTGCGCCGCAAGCGCAAGCTGCTCCTGCACCGCGAGGAGATCGACAAGCTGGCGTCGAAGTCCGAGGAGACGGGTCACACGATCGTGCCCCTCGCCCTGTACTTCAAGGACGGCCGCGCGAAGGCCGAGATCGCGCTCGCCCGCGGTAAGAAGGAGTACGACAAGCGGCAGACCCTCCGGGAGAAGCAGGACCGGCGCGAGTCGGACCGCGCGATCGCGGCAGCCAAGCGGAAGCAGCGGGGCGAGTAGGCCCCCCCCGGGGGAATACGCTGGCATGGTCGTGCGTTGTTCACGTACGATGGCATCTGCACCTCACAGCGGGTGTGTGGGTCGAAAGACCTGGGGTCGCGAGACCTCGCTTGAAAAATCAACATGGGGATGATCGGTTTCGACAGCGGCTGTCGAAGCAGGGGAAGCGAGCCGAGGAAGCGGCAATGATCTCGTAAACCATATGTCGCAACCAATAATCGCCAATTCCAAGAGCGATTCCCAGTCCTTCGCCCTCGCTGCCTAATAAGCAGTGAGTGAGGGACCCTAAATGGGTGTCAGCCCGGGGATGTTCCCGACCCGGACCCTGGCATAATCTAGGGGACTAAACCATCGAGCCCGGTCACGGGGTTCGATGGGAAATCAAACAGTGACTGGGCCCGTCGGCGACTTGTTCGCGTGATCGCCGGGGCCGAGAAAATCGCAGCGAACTGCGCTCGGAGAAGCCCTGATTCTGCACCGTTGGACGCGGGTTCGATTCCCGCCATCTCCACTCATCCCATGTGTGAACAGCCTCTGACCCGCCAAGACATCGGCGGGTCGGAGGCTGTTTCGCGTGGCAGGTTCCCCCTGCCCACCCTTGCCCGGGTGTCATGCCGTGGGCAGTCGCGTCAACTGGTCCATGACGGGCCGGAGCTCGCGTCTGACCAGGCGGCGCAATGTGACGGCGCTCGGCAGTCGCAGCGTCGTCGGATCGAACCGGATGAAGTCCCCCCGCCAGTCCGGCCCGAACACGACCAGGCCCTTGAGGACGAAGTCCCAGCGCAACCGTGACCGGCCGCCGTTCAGCCACACCTCCCAGCGAGGCCACTCCGGGCGGAAGGGCGGTGGGAAGTCCGGCAGCGCGGGCAGCGGCGGCCACCGGCCGGTGCCCGGGGCACCCGGTTCGGTACGTGAGCGCCGCGCGTACTCCTCGGCGACGGCCTCGCGGAAACGGTCGTAGCCGGCGCGATCGCAGTAGGCCAGCAGCACCAGTCGCGTGGGCGGCAGGACGCGCAGCGCCTCGGTGAACTCCCACACCGTCCCCGGGCCGGGGCCCGCCGACAGCATCACCACATGTGCGCCCCCGATCAGCCCGCTCACGGTGTCCTGCCAGTCGTCGAGCGGCAGATACGCGCGTGCCGCGCCGGGGAGCGGCAGGTTCTCGCCGGGCTTGCCGATCGGGACGACCCGGCCGAGGTTCCGGAAGCGCCGGACCAGGGTTTCCTCGTGCGTCAGTCCCGAGGCGAAGAACACGTTCTCATCGCTTCCGCCGCCCGCGATCTCGCTGGGTAGCGAGGCCATGTCCGCGTCCGTCGAGAACGGGCGCAGATACAGGAGGTAGCGGGTCCCGCGGAGCCCGTCGAAGGAATCGATGATGTCGGCGGTGTGCTGCTTGCCGCCCACGACGAAGTCGCGGCCGGCCCGGAAGACCCACGCGCCGATGAAGAGGGCCACCCCGCTCCCCAGCAGACGCAGCCACCACAGGGCCTGCGTGAGGCCGGCCGGCAACTGGTCACTGGTGAAGCCGGCCCGGAAGATCACGGCGCCCGCCAGGCCCAGCACCGTCCCCGCCACCCGCAGGGTCCACCCGACGGCGATCAGCACACGTCCCCGGGTCGTCTGCTGGGCACCGCGCGGGACAGCTCTCTGTCCCTCAAGAAGTACGGGTTCCCACTCATGGCCCATGCCCCCCGTTGTCCCTGCCGACCCCGTCAGGCGCCGGACCTGCGCGCGCCGGGCGGCCACACCAGGTCGACGGCCACACCGGACGAGCGGGCCACGGCCACGGTGTCCGCGGTGCCGCCGCGTGCCGTGGGCGCGCTGCCGTCCCACACGGCCGTGAGGCGGTCCGCTCCCTCAAGCAGGCGCAGGTTGGCAGCCTCGTAGGCGTCGGCCCCCGCGTGCTCGAACGGCATGATCACCACCTCGTCCGCGGCGTCGCACAGGGCGTCGAACCGGGAGATGTCCGCCGGGCGTACCACTGCTTCCCGGTAGTCCCGGGACGGGATGATCGCCGACAGGCGGCCGCCGAGGGCGAGGATCTCCTCGGCGAAGATGGTGTCGGCACCGCGGGCGAGGCACGAGCGCCCCGTGAGCGTGTCGTCACGCAGACCCGCCAGGAGTTCGCGGAGGGCCGCGCGCACGGAGTCGGCGGCCTCGGCGGTCAGGTCCATATGACCGGTGACGGCTACCGTGACCACGCGACAACACCCTTCCGGCCCCGGCGATTTGCCCGTCACCCTACCCGGTGCTCGCGACGCGACGCGTGAGCGGGAAGGCTTGTCCGTGTGCTTCACGCGAGGGCCGCGAATCCCACGACGTAACCACCGGCGAAGAGGAGAGGGATCCACCGCTCGACGTGATTCAGCGGCAGATAGACGCGCCAGTCCTGGCCCTCGGCGAGAGCACGCCACTCGGCGGCCACGAAGGCGCGGGCGGGCAGCCGTTCCTCGAGCGCGCCGATCACCGCGAACTTGCCCTTGTTCAGCTGGTGGTAGGACCGGACGGTGAACCACCAGGTGGCGCACATGCCGAGCAGGACCACTAACGCGGCGAGGAGCACCACGACCGGCACCCTGTCGTGGTGGTCCCCGGACAGCCATGCGCCGAGGAAGGCGAACAGACCGCTGTGGAGGGTCAGGAAGAAGGTGTTGGCCAGATTGCGGCGGGCGCTGACCCGGTCGGCCATCTCCACGCACAGTTTGTACTGCTCGAACACCGCCGCGTGATACGAGGCGGTCGTGTCGCGATAGTCGCTCTCGTCGACGTCCTCGTTCCAGAGCGAGTCGCTGATTCCGGCCATGGCAGCTTCTCCCCGTAGTCGTCACGCTGACCAAACTTTCGGAAAAGATACGTGCGTCGACAGTGCGGCGGGGGCGTAACCGCAGTTGAAGGAAGGCGAGTTGGGTGCACATGTGTCAGTGGAGGGTGAAGGTCGACAGGCGCAGGCCCCGGCTCAGCACCAGGTACACGTCCATGCGGTCCATGCGTTCGAAGCGCTTCGACGGGGGAAGGTATGTGGGGGCTGTGGGTACGTCAATGGGTTGCGCGGTTTTAGCCCGTCCGGCGTTTGGGGACGAGCGCTAAGCGCGATGAGGGGGGTCTGGGGGGCGGAGCCCAGGTGCGGGACGGGTAGGGGCGGAGGGGGCGACAACCCGGTCTGGGGGGAGCCCCCAGGTACGGGACGGGTAGAGGCGGAGGAGACGACAACCCGGTCTGGGGGGCGGAGCCCCAGGTACGGGACGCGCAGCGGCGGAGGGGGCGACAACCACGTCGACCACCGCGCTCAGCGTCGAACCGCGCGGCGCGCCGCGGCGCGGACCCCGCTCGCTGTCGCGAGGGCGAGCGCGACCCCCGCCGCCGCGACCGGAACCCCGTACCCCGCCACCGCCGACACGTGCTCCACCACCCACCCGCCGGACGCCGAACCGCACGCGATCCCCCCGAGCAGCCCGGTCACCGCGAGGGTCATGCCCTCGTTCAACCGACCCTCGGGTGTGCGCTGTTGCACCAGAGACATGCCGGTGACCATGGTCGGCGCGGTGGCCATACCGGCGACGAGCAGCGCGCCCGCCAGGACGAGGAGGGAGCCCGTCAGGGAGGCGGCGAGCAGGGGCAGCGCCAGCAGCACAGTCATGGCGGCGACGCACAGGGGAAAGCCCCGTTCGGCGGGACCGGCCGGCTTCACGGCGCCGTACAGCAGCCCCGCCGCGCACGAGCCCGCCGCCTGCAGGGCGAGCACCACCCCCGCGGCCGACTTGTGCCCCCGCCCGACCGCGAACGCGATCGTGACCACCTCCATCGCGCCGAAGACCGCGCCGATGGCGAGGAAGGCGAGCAGAAGAGCGGGCATTCCGGTCGCCAGAACAGGGGACTTGGACTTCGTACGAGGCTGCGGCGGCGGCTGCGTCGAACGCTGGGCGGCGAAGACCAGCACGCCGGTCATCATCAAGGCGCCCCCGATCAGCGTGCCCGCCTCCGGGAAGAACGTCCCGCACAGGAAGGCCGCGAAAACGGGGCCCAGCATGAAACACAGCTCGTCGGCGGCCTGTTCGAAGGAGTTCGCGGTGTGCAGCGCCGCCGGGTCGCCTTGGAGGAGGTGGGCCCAGCGGGCGCGGGACATCCCGCCCGTGTTGGGTGTCGTGGCCGTCGCGGCGTACGCGGCGAAAAGGGTCCAGTCGGGCGCCCCGAAGCGCACGCACAGCACCAGCGCGATGCTGCCCAGCAGGGCGAAGGCCGTGGCGGGCACGGCCACGCGTGCCTGCCCGTGCCGGTCGACGAGACGCGCGGTCCAGGGAGCGACCGTCGCCGTCGCCGCAAGTCCGGTAGCCGTGACGGCACCGGCGAGCGCGTACGAACCCCGCGAACCGGCGATCATGATGACCGAGCTCACGCTGAACATGCCCATGGGCAGCCGTGCGAGCAGATTGCCGAGGGTGAAGGCGCGGGCGCCGGGGATGGTGAAGAGGCGGTGGTACGGCGTGCGGGGGACCGTCGTCGGACGCGGTGACGCTTCGGGGCGCGGGCGGAAGTCGGCGGACACGAGGGTGTCGGCGGTGACGGTGAGGAGGGGGAGGGGAGCGTGTTCGGAGGTCTGTTCGGAGGTGTGTCGGGAGGGCTGTTGCGGCATGGGGCAACCGTCGCCCGAGACCGGGTGGGGGGTCCAACACCTAATCCGTGGAGATTGACGCACTTGGGTTGTAAGTTCGCGGGATGCCTGGTCAGCGGCCCCTCGCCGATCACCTTGAGTCCCGCGGCCACCCGGACTTCCGCGGTCGCCCGGACTCCCGCGGTCACCTCGACTCCCGTGGTCACCTCGACCCCCGACTCCTGCGCGCCTTCCTCGCCGTCGCCGAGGAGCTGCACTTCACGCGTGCCGCCGCCCGGCTGTACGTCGCCCAGCAGGCGCTGAGCCGTGACATCCGGCGGCTGGAGCGGGAGTTGGGGACCGAACTGTTCGTACGGACCACTCGCCAGGTGACGCCGACGGCGGACGGCGAGCGCCTGCTGCCGTACGCGCGGCGCGTGCTGGAGGCCCAGGACGCACTGCTCGACGCGTTCGGCCGAGGTCGCGGCCCGGGCTCGCGGGACCAGCGGCCCCTGCTTGTCGATGTGAACTCCCCGGGCCTGGTCTCCGGTCGAGTCCTCGCGCGGGCCCGCGAACTCGCCCCCGGCGACGAGCTGATGGCCCGTTTCGAGAGCGGGCTCACGGGAGCGGCGGGGGACCTGCTCGCCGGCCGTCTGGACGCGTCGTTCGGGCGGTTCGCGGGGCTTGACCCGGCGGTGCGGGCCCGCCTCGAACAGCAGCCCGTACGGTACGAGCCGATGGCCGTCGTACTGCCCGAGGACCATCACCTCGTCGCCCTGGACGCGGTGCCGTTGGACGCGCTCGCGGGCGAGACGGTGTACGCGGGCGCGGGAAACCCCAGGACACGGGAGTGGACCGACCTGGCCCAACGGCTGTTCGACGGGCGCGGGATCACGCTCGCGCCGCCCGCTCCCGTGGCCGTCGGAGCCGAGGAGTTCCGGAGGATCATGGCCAAGAAACGGAACCCCGTCCTCGCCGTGGTGGACTTTCCGGCCATGCCGAAGACGGTATTGAGACCCCTGGTGGACCCCGTTCCCCTGTCACCCGTGTCGCTGGTGTGGCGGAAGGGACTGGTGCACACCGGCATCGATGCCCTTCGACGAGCGGCCGTCGAACTCGCGACCGAGGAAGGGTGGCTGCGGTGTCCCGAGGACGCGTGGATTCCGGCCACAGATGCACTCATCATGATGAGTAACTCTTGAGGTATAAGCACACGACTCCTCCCCGTGCGCTACGTTCGTCGTCCGGGCGCAGTGTGACAAAGGGGGGCGCTCGGGCCGGGTGGGGGCCTGGCCCGGACGACAAGTGAGTGAAGCCCGGAGTCGTCGCGCACCCGTGAACTGTCCCTGGGGGATGAACGTGCGCGTAGAAAACTGGCGGGAAGACGCCCAACCGGTTCGACGAGATGTTGATCAGGGGAAGGGGCGCGAAGCCGATCCATCACCTGGGCGGGGATCCGACGATTCGGGTTCGTCAACGTGGCGAGGAGTCGACGGCTCGGGTTCGTCAGCGTGGCGGGGATCCGACGGCTCGGTTCCGTCGCCCCGGCCGGGACTCGACGACTCGGTTGTCTGGCCGGAGGCCGGTGGCCGAACGGCGTCCTTACCTCGGGCCGGGACGGGCCCCGAGCGGGGACGGGGCGTCGAGGATGGTCGAAGCGCCGGGCTGCCCGCAGCGAAGCTGGAGTCCGAGGTACTCGCCGGCGCCGTACCGGGCGCGGAGTTGGAGCCCGGGGTATTCGTCGGCCCGGTACCGGGCGCGGAGTTGGAGCCCGGGGTATTCGTCGGCGCCGTACCGGGCGCGGAGCCGCAGCCCGAGGTACTCGCCGGCCCCCTGCCCAGCAGGGAGCCGGAGACCGCGTCGCGTTCCCGCCCCGCCCCGGGCCGGGAGCACCCGCAGTCGCCCTCCTGGGAGCGCCTCGACGACCCGGGCCACACCCACGACCCGAACGAGGTCACGGTCCAACTTGACGGCGCAGGGCGCCAGTTGGACGACTGGCTGGTCCCGCAGGACACGGGCGCTCCCGGTGCGGGCGAGGGCTCGGACGGCCCCGTCTTCGTCGACGAGTCGGGCCGTCGCAGCCGCAGATTCCGCCGCCTCGGCATCCTCGTAGGCATCGCCTGCGCGGTCTACGCCGTCGTCATCGTCGCCACGCTCCTGTCGGGCAACTCCAACGCGCCCTGGCTCCCCGTACCGGGCCAGCAGGACGACCAGCCGGCCGGCAAGGTCGACACCTCACCGCTGCCCGCCGAGCCGGTGAAGCCGTCGTCCGGTCCGGGCAGCGGCTCGCCGGGCGTGGGTGCGACGGCCAGTGACGGTACGACGCCGTCGCCGGGCGCGAGTCCGACACCCGGCGCCTCGGGCAGCGCCGCCGCCCCGGGCAGCTCCACCGACCCCAAGCCCTCGACGTCCGCGACGAAGAAGCCGAACCCGGGCAGCACCGGCACCACCAAGGCCCCGGACCCGAGTACCGGCCCGTCCGCCCCGGTGGTCCAGCCCCCGACACCCACCCTGACGGACAGCGCCCCCACCACGGCCGCCCCGTCGGGGAGCCCGGCCGGCGACGGCGGCGGTTCCGGAAACGTCGCCGGCGGCCCCGTGGAACAGAGCCCCATCGCGCAGAGCCCGCCGACGACCGAGCCGGGCGCCCCCAGCTCCTCGTACCCGGGGACCACCCTCTGATGGCATCCCGCACCAACCGGCACGGTCCCGCACCCAGCACACGCCGCCCGGCACCCGACGCCCGCCGCCGACGCCTGCGCATGCGTTTCCTGCTGCCCTCGCTCATCCTGCTCGCCCTGATGGCGATGTTGATGCTGCGCGGATACGTCCACAGCGAGATCCTCGCCGACCACCGCATCCAGCCCGAGGCGGCCACCGACAAGGTGCCGGAGAAGATCCTCGCGGGCGGCCCGGTCATCGACACCCGCAGTGGCCGCACCACCAGCATGGACGTCCCCGATCACCGGCTCGTCCTCACCTTCGACGACGGCCCGGACCCCACCTGGACGCCAAAGGTCCTCGATGTGCTGCGCGAGCACCACGCACACGCCGTCTTCTTCGTCACCGGCACCATGGCCTCGCGCTATCCGGAGCTGGTGGCACGCATGGTGAGGGAGGGCCACGAGGTCGGCCTGCACACCTTCAACCATCCCGACCTCTCGTACCAGTCCAAGAAGCGCATCGACTGGGAGCTGTCCCAGAGCCAGCTGGCACTGGCGGGCGCGGCGGGCATCCGTACGTCCCTCTTCCGCCCCCCGTACTCCTCCTTCGCCGACGCCATGGACAACAAGTCCTGGCCGGTGACGCAGTACATCGGCACGCGCGGCTACATCACCGTCGTCAACACCACCGACAGCGAGGACTGGCAGAAGCCGGGCGTCGCCGAGATCATCCGGCGCGCCACCCCGCACGGCGGCAAGGGCGCGATCGTCCTGATGCACGACTCGGGCGGCGACCGCCACCAGACGGTGCGGGCGCTCGACAGGTTGGTACCCCAACTCCAAGCTGGCGGCTACGAGTTCGAGAACCTCACAGAGGCGCTGCACGCACCCACCGCGCACACCGAGGTCACCGGCCTCGACCTGTGGAAGGGCAAGGCGTGGATCTTCCTGGTCCAGGCCTCGGACGGGATCACCGGCGTGCTGGTCGTGGGCATCGCGATCACCGGCGTCCTCGTCTTCAGCCGCTTCGGCATGATGCTCCTGCTCTCCGCCGCACATGCCCGCCGGGTGCGGCGGCAGGGTTTCCGCTGGGGCCCGAGCCCGGTCCCGGTCACCGAACCGGCATCGGTGCTGGTCCCGGCGTACAACGAAGCCAAATGCATTGAGAACACGGTCCGTTCACTGATGGCGAGCGAACACCCCGTCGAGATCATCGTCATCGACGACGGTTCGAGCGACGGGACCGCCCGCATAGTCGAGGACCTGCGCCTGCCGAACGTCCGCGTCGTACGCCAGCACAACGCGGGCAAGCCCGCCGCCCTCAACAGGGGCCTGGCGAACGCCCGTTACGACCTCGTCGTGATGATGGACGGCGACACGGTCTTCGAACCGGCCACCGTCCGCGAACTGGTCCAGCCCTTCGCCGATCCGACGGTCGGCGCGGTCGCGGGCAACGCGAAGGTCGGCAACCGCGACTCCCTCATCGGCGCCTGGCAGCACATCGAGTACGTGATGGGCTTCAACCTGGACCGCAGGATGTACGACATCCTGCGCTGCATGCCGACCATCCCCGGCGCGGTAGGGGCGTTCAGAAGGTCCGCGCTGGAACGCGTCGGCGGCATGAGCGACGACACGCTCGCCGAGGACACGGACATCACGATGGCCCTGCACCGCGACGGCTGGCGCGTGGTGTACGCGGAGAAGGCCCGCGCCTGGACGGAAGCCCCGGAGTCGGTCCAGCAACTCTGGTCCCAGCGCTACCGCTGGTCGTACGGCACCATGCAGGCGATCTGGAAGCACCGCCGCTCACTGATCGAACGGGGCCCGTCGGGCCGCTTCGGCCGAGTGGGCCTTCCCCTCGTATCGCTCTTCATGGTCCTGGCACCTCTGCTGGCACCGCTGATCGACGTATTCCTCCTGTACGGGGTGGTCTTCGGCCCGACGCAGAAGACGATCGGGGCCTGGCTGGGCGTCCTGGCGATCCAGGCGGCGTGCGCGGCGTACGCCTTCCGCCTGGACGGAGAACGCATGACCCACCTGATCTCCCTCCCCCTCCAACAGATCCTCTACCGCCAGTTGATGTACGTGGTCCTGCTCCAGTCCTGGATCACGGCCCTCACCGGCGGCCGGCTGCACTGGCAGAAACTGCGGCGCACGGGCGTGGTGGAGGCACCGGGATCGATCCCGCGGCAGCGGGCGGCACGCGGGAATGATCGGAGGCCGGTCGGATGACGACACAGGAGACGCACGGTTACGTCCCGGGGCGGGGGCCGGCGCCGCAGCCGGCGCCGCAGCCGGCGCCGGCGCCGGAGACGGCACCCCGCCCCCCGGGCCGAGACCGCTACCTGGACATGCTGCGCTCCACAGCCCTCGTCCGAGTCGTGGTGTACCACCTCTTCGGCTGGGCATGGCTGACGGTCCTCTTCCCCTCCATGGGCGTGATGTTCGCGCTGGCGGGCTCGCTGATGGCGCGCTCGCTGAGCCGCCCGGCGTGGGGTGTGATCAAGGGGCGCGTCAGGCGTTTGCTGCCCCCGCTCTGGGCGTTCAGCGTGGTGGCCCTGGCGTTGATGTTCGCGGGCGGCTGGAACGTACTGAAGGACCCGGACCACGGCGGCACATGGGGCGTGGTCGACCTGGTCAACTACATCATCCCGATCGGCGCGCCGCCCTACCCCTGGCACGTGGGATCCAAGTCCGGCCTGCTGGAGGACACTTGGGCGGTTCAGGCGGCCGGTCCGCTCTGGTACCTGCGCGCGTACCTGTGGTTCGTAGTGGCGTCGCCTCTCCTCCTGTGGGCGTTCCGCAGGATCCCGTGGGCGACCTTGCTTGCCCCCCTGGCCCTGACGGCGGTCGTAGGCACCGGTTTGGTCACCATCCCCGGCGAAACGGGCAACGCCGTCTCGGACTTCGCCGTCTTCGGCGGCTGCTGGGTCCTGGGCTTCGCCCACCACGAGGGCATGCTGACCAAGGTCCCGCGCTACCTCGCCATCTCCTGCTCGGCCCTCCTCATGGCCTTCGGCCTGTGGTGGGCGTCGGGCCACCTGGGCCCCGACGGCTGGGATCTGAACGACATCCCCCTCGCCCAGGCGACGTGGTCCTTCGGTTTCGTGGTGATCCTGCTCCAGTACTCCCCGTCCTGGCAGCAGCTATCCGGCCGGCTGGCAAGGTGGGACAAGCTGGTCACCCTGTCCAACAATCGAGCCGTCACGATCTACCTCTGGCACAACATGCTCATCATGGCCACGGTCCCGATCATCGACCAGGCGTACAACTTGCCGTTCATGCAGAGCGACAGCGCGGTGGCGGCGCTGGACACGACGTACATGTTGTGGATGTTCGTCCTGGTCTGGCCCCTGATCGGTTTGACGATCGTCGCGTTCGGATGGATCGAGGACATCGCGGCACGACGGAGCCCTCGGCTGTGGCCGAACGGGGGGAGGGGGCGGGGGGCGCGGGTGGGGAGTCATCGGGGGCGGAGGTGAGCAGCAGCCTGAGGGGCAGCGCCTGATGAGGCGGCGTCAGCCTTTGCGGTGGCCAACAAGGTGACGCTGCCCACCCTCAACGATCACTCAATCGGAGGGTTCGGGACGTAATTTGGGGCTGCTCTGTGCGGCTACGCCCTACTTGTCCCCGGCCTTGACGCCATTCGCTCTGGTGTCGTCCCACACGCCCCCGATAGCGTATCGCTGCCCTCCCGAACCCCACGCCGCACAGGAGCCTGCCGTGAACCGCCGCCCCCGCCTGCTCACCACAGCCGCCGCCGGCGCGGCTGCCGCGCTGCTTCTGACCGCGTGCGGGGGGAGCGACGGGGGGTCGAAGGGGAACGACAAGATCGCCGGAGCGGAAACGGGGAGCGCGACGCCGGCTTCGCCTAGCGCGAGCGCGACGGGCGCCGCGGATCGGCCCAAGGTCAAGCTGCCGTCCGATGTCAAGGACAACTACGAGGGCTGGCAGACGGGCGACACGGCCAAGGACGAGGTCCTGACGGACACGGCCAGTCGTATCGACGCTACGAACGATGCAATCCTGCGCGGGGACACCGGCGCGCCTGGGCTCGCGTTCTATTACCGGGACAAGGCCCTCAGCGGCGCAGTGCAGTGGGTGCAGGCCTACGTGGACGCCAAGCTCTCCTTCACGGGCACTACTCGCTACTACAGCCCCCAAGTCACGCTGTCCGGCGCCAAGTCGGCATCGGTTGTCTATTGCGCTGACGAGAGCAAGGGATTCAACAAGAACCGCAAGACCAACAAGGTCGACAAGACGCCCTCGGACGAGAGCCCGTACGTGTTGTACAACACGCGTGTTGAGAAGAATGACCAGGGCGTGTGGCAGACCACCAACCTGATTTCGAAGCGGGGAGACAAGACATGCGCCGGCTAGGAAGGCGAGGGCGCACCACCGCGGTGGGATTGGTCGCCGCTGTGTGCACTGCGGTGATTCCAAGTACTGCTGTCGCGTATGGACCTGGCGACGGCCAGGGGTCTGACACAACCAGCCCTTCAGGCAATGCGACTGACGACGGGACCCTCTCGGCCACCGCCGGCGCCGTTGTCTTCGACCGCTCCAAGAACGGTACGGGCGAGTCCGCGGGTCCCGTGGCGTCCACGACCACGTGGACGCCGCCCGCGTGTTACTACGCCCCGAAGTACTCCCCGGCGCAGCTGAAGAAGTACCTGGAGCCGATCTGGGAGGCAGGCTCGACCGGCTACGAGTGGGACGCCTCCCAGCGTGACCGGTACGTCAACGGGCACCCGTACAAGGACTTCAACAAGGACAAGACCGGCAAGGGTTACTGGTGGGACTCATACGTAGCTGAGGGCCGGGCGGGCGACCCGGGCGCACTCGACTGCACCAAACCCATCTTCTGGGTGGATCAGAACGATGCCCCGCCGGCCGACATTCGCCAGGCGATCACGCCGGAGATACTCGCGCAGCTCGCGTACGCGGAGATCCGCGTCCCCTCGACGAAGGTGGAACTGGCCCCGGCCGGCACCACGAAGGTGAACCTGCCGACGTGGGCCTGGCTGGACACGGCGAAGTTCAAGCCGGTGTCGGTCACGGCGTCGGTCCCGCTGCTCAACGTCTCGGCGACGACGACGGCGGAGCCGGTCTCGCTGAAGATCGAACCGGGCACGGACGACGCCACGACATACCCCGCGTCCGGCGTGTGCGAGTTCCACAACGGTGCGATCGGCGAGGCGTACGCGAAGGGCAAGTCGGACCAGACCCCGCCCTGCGGCGTGGAATACCTCCGCTCCTCGGGCGACGGCTCGTACAAGCTCAAGGCCACCATCACTTGGAAGATCCACTGGACGGGCACGGGTGTAACCCGGGCACGAAACCTGCCAGAGGGCTCGTTCGGCGGAGAGCAGGACGTCGTCGTGCAGGAGATCCAGTCCGTCAACCGCTGAGCCGGGCAACCGGACACATCGAACGAATCCGGAAGAGGAAGAACGCGTGGCAGAGCGGTTAGCCGTCGACGGCGACGAGCTGGCGCACTTCATGAAAATGCTCAGGAAATCGACCGACTCGCTGAAGGGCCTGCGCAAGGCGCTGGAGGACGCCACCGTCACCGGACTGGGCACGGATGACCTCGACTGCGCCTGCGAGGACTTCCAGGACAACTGGAAATACGGAGCGGATCAGATCGGTGAGCAGACCGAGGATCTCGCCGAGATCATCGGAAAGTGCAAGGACAGCTACCGCGAGGTGGACAAGGCCTTGGAGGAGGCCCTGAAAAAGTCCAGGGAAGGCAGGAGCAAGGGTGGGACTTCGAAGTGACATACGCGCCCGGGAATTCGGGTGCGGCCCTCGACCCCCGGTCACGCGCCGACCGTGACACACCACAAGGCCTCAAGTCCGCCCCGCGCATCCCTCACCCCGACTACCCACACCTCGGCTTCAACCCGGTACCGGGCAGCCCCGAGACCGTAAGCGGCCTGCGCAAGAAGCTCACGGGCTGCGCGAAGGTCCTCGAAGAGACGCACGACCTTGTCACCAAGCTGATGGACGGCAGCTACTGGAAGGGCGACGCGGCCGTCGCCTTCCGCGAACAGCTCGACGGCGGCCCGCTGCCCCTGAATCTGAAGAACGCCGCGCACTCAATCCGCAAAGCGGCCAAGCAACTGGATCGCTGGGAAGGCGAGCTCGACGACTTCCGACGTCGAGCGAAGCGGCTGGAGGAAGACGCCAAGGAAGCGCAGGCCGCCGTGGACCGCGCGAAGGGCCACGCCACCACATCACGCAACAGCCCTGACCTGCACGGGAAGGGCGCCAAACACGACGACGCGCAGAAGGCCCTCACCAAGGCGAACACAGCCGTCGACGACGCCGAGGACGCCCTGGAAAAGATCCGCGGCAAGGCCCGCAAACTCGCGGACGAACACGAACACCAGGCCCAACACCGAGCGGGCAAGATCCGCGACGCAACAAAGAAACTGGCCCCGCACGAGCCGGGCTGGTTCGACTCGGCGCTGGACTGGCTGGACGAGAACCTTCCGGACATTCTCAGCACCGTAGGGGCCGTGATCGGGCTGGTGGCGCTGTTTGTCGTGTCAGGTGGGACAGCGGCCGCCGTACTCCTGCTTGCTGCGGCAGCCTTGAGCGCGACGGCGTTGACCTTGCGACTGACCCGCGATCCCACAGTATGGGAGTCACTGAAGGACGGCTTCACCAAGGGCGAGTGCGACACGGACTTCTGGAGCAACCTCGTCACTGTGGGCGGCGACGCCCTCGGCATGGTTCCCGGTATTGCAGCGGTGGGCAAAGGTGCCGCAGCTGCCCTGCGGGCCACGGGCGAAGCGGGGGAGGCCCTCTCGGCCGGTCAGCGAGTCGCCCGATTCGGAAGCAGCACTATGGAGCACGCGAAGTCCATTTCAGACCTCGACAACGCCCTGCTCGGCTTTACGATCCGGGGTGCCCGGGCGGCGCGAATCACCAAAGCGGTCGAGGTCGCCTCAGCCTCGGTCGGTGTGACCACCGCGGGCTTCGGCCTCGTCATGACAGCCGTGGACACCGACGACGACGGGATCAAGGACGGCTCCGTGGCGAGTATCGATGGAGCACGGCTGGGCCTCGACGTCGGGGGACTTGTCAATATCGCCCGTCACGTCTTCTGAGCCACGAACAGAGAGAGCTCGTCCCGTGCATCCGACCGACTACTCCACTGCTTGGGATCATCCTCCGACCAGGCGGGCCTGGATCCAGCACATGATCATGATCGTCGTGCGGCTGGTGGGCTGGATCGCTGTCTGGCTCGGCTCGCTGGGTGCACTGGTGTCATTCCTGTCCCCCGGGTTCGCTCCGCTCTTCATCCCCTTGCTGGGGTACGCAACCTTCCGCGCCGTCCTCCAACTCGCCTACATCCGCCCCTCCCTCTACATCCAGCGTGTTCTCCGGCAGTACCCCTGGCAGCTGGTCACCGGCGTCCCCCGCGGCCGGAACAAGCACCCCCGGGTCCAGGAGGACGAGATGTGGTTCGAGTTCGCCAATCCAGAGGAGCCCGCAGAGCAGATTCCCCTGCTCTTCCTCTCGAACATGCGCACCTTCTGGTGGATGCGACGCTTCGGCACCGCCCGCACTAAACCGGAACTGAAGGCCCAGATCGAACCCCTCTGGTTTGCCGGAGACCCCCGCTTCATCGCGGTGATCGCGGCCACGGGCCGCGGCGACAAGGCTCCCAAGCGGCTACACCTTCTGTACCAGCGCACGGCCACGGGCCGCCGAGGTATTGATCCGACCGACTGGAACGCCAGTACCGCAGCCCTCGAGCGCGCGCGCCGAGCCGGAGCTCATGTTCCCGACGCAGTACCCCCACACCCACGCGCGTACTGACTCGTACCGGACAGGACTCGATGACCACGGCCCCCCACTTCACCGTCGCCGACTCGGCCAAGGACCCCGACGCGGAGCTCTGGTTCGCAGAACCGGCAGGCTTCAGGGCCATCCCCCTCGACGGTCTGCTGCCCACGTCAGGCTCTCCGACCGCCGACCATCTGCGCGCCGCTCTCGCGCCGTTCCTTGATGCGGCACCCGACAAGATGATGCGCCGGCAGTTCATCGCCCAATTGGCACAGGGGCAGGAACTGCTGGGCGCCCTGTGCGAAATCGGCACCGTCCACTGCTCGATCGGTCTACACCGCGACGACATCGACGAGGCGGCCGACAGTAGTGGCCAGCCCCTACTCTCCTTCTTCACGCTGTCCTGGCGCGACACAGCAGTCGCCCCGCGCGCAGTCACCGCAGCCCGCGCCGTGAGTTCAGCCCAAGGTCACACTCGAATCGAGTACCTCGAGCTTCCCTGCGGTCCAGCGACCCTCAGCGAGACGGAACTCACTCCCTCAGTGGACAGCGGTCTCCCTCAGACGCCGCTTCTCCAGATCCACGCCCACCTGCCGCACCCGGACTGCAAGCGTCTGGTCGTTCTCACACTGAGTACAACGGCTGGGGCCCGTCGCGAGCACTATCGTGCGATCCTTCGCCAGATCGCGGAGCTGGTCTGCTTCGACAATCCGCTGGACCTGGATAGGAGGGTGGCGCGTTGATCGCGGAAAGGGCTCAGCGGGCGGAGCGGACAGCCCGAAGCGACTGGCGTTGGGCCGAGCCCAGAATTGCCAAGAGGTCAAGCGCTGCGCATGGATGAGCCCGTCTTCAGGCTGCGTATCAGCTCGTGGAGACGGGCGCGGGTGGTCACGAGGATGGCGTCCGGTTCGTCGCTCTCACGGAGACGGATAGTCCCGTCGGGGGCGGCGGCTACGTAGACGCAGTTCGAGCCGTCGCCGCTATATGTGGCCTTCTGCCAGGGGATGGTATGCACAGTTGGTCTCTCTCACGTGTCCCGGATGAGGCGGTGGATGAAGTCGCGTGACTCGGCGGGGCTGAGGGCACACGACTCCATGCGGTCCAGCACGGAACGGTACTTACTCAACTGTGTTTCCGCGTCGAGGAATTCACAGGCACCGTGGTGCGAGTCCAACTGGACGGTGTCGAGTTGCGGCACGGAGCCCTCGACGTAGTCGAACGATTGGCCCGTGGTTGGGAAGTGCTCCGTGCCGAAGGGGACGACTCTGACGGCGACATGGGGTAGTTCGCTCATGTCGAGCAAGTGCTTGAGCTGGGCGCGGGCGACGACGGGACCGCCGAAGCCCATGCGGAGTGCAGCCTCGTGGATGATCGTTGCGTACGGGGACGGGTTCTCCCGGTGCAGGACACCCTGCCGCTTGATGCGGTGTGTGAGGCGGTATTCGATCTCGTACTGCCGCATGGGTGGCGCCACTTGCCGGAAGAGGGCCCGGGCATGGTCCGTGGTCTGCAGCAGGGCCGGGATGTGGACGATGAGTCCCGCGCGCAGTCCGGTGGCATGGTGCTCGAGTTCGGCGAGGTCGATCAGCGCGGCGGGCAGGTGCTCGCGGTATTCCTCCCACCAGCCCCGAGTCCTGCGGCCCGTCATCGCGACCAAGGCGTCGACGAGCTGATCGTCTGAGCAGTCGTACACATTGGCCATGGAACGGACTCGATCGGCGCTGATAGGTGTGCGGCCGGTTTCAATCATGCTGACGCGTGCCTGGTTGACGCCGAGCAGCTCGGCGGCACCGGTGGCGGTGAGCCCGGCCCGTTCGCGGAGCTTGCGCAGCTCTGCGCCGAATCTCCGCTGCCGCAGCGTCGGATTGCTGGTGGGCGGCAAGACGTTTCCTTTCTGGCCGCGACGCGGCGTTCCTCTCCCTCACAAGAGTGAAGCTTGGATGCTTCCAGCGCAAAAGGTTAGAGATATCTAACCGGCGGCTCTACGGTAGCTACCTACCGCCCAACTGCTCGCGCCGCTAAGCCGGAAGCGCACCACCCCAGGCATTGCCGCCGCACGGCGCCGCCGTTGAGCGAGCCCCCAGTCCCCTTCTTTCCAGGAGGTATTCGTGGTCACCGTAGCCCTGCCCGACACCTGGGTGTACGCCCTTCGCCTGCCCCATGACCCCCGCGCCGCACGCGTCGCACGTACGACCGTGCGGGCTGCGCTGAACGGGCATGGCATGTCCGAAGTTCTCGACGTCGCGGTCCTGTTGACGTCGGAGCTGGTCACTAACGCCTACCAGTACGCGAACGGTGCGGCCTCTCTGCGGCTGACAGCGCTCGGTGGTGGGCGGTTACGGGTGAGCGTCTGGGACGCGAATCCCTACGTCCCGGCGCCCTTCGATGCAGCGCCCGGCGTCCGGCCGAGCCCCGCGCCGGTCGACGCCGTCAACGGGCGTGGGCTGCTCCTTGTGCAGGCGTGGGCGGATGCGTGGGGCGGGGACGCGCTCGGGCGGGGCGCGGGGAAGCTGCTCTGGTTCGAGGTCGGGGGGCGCGCCCGAGAAGCTTGGGCGGTGTGACCGCAGGTCTGCTCAGGCGTAATACAGCAGCGATCTTTACTCCCCCTTGGTGTCCGCCATACCGACCCAATAACCGCCCTCACTACGGTCGTTGGGTTGGCATGTGCACAGAGTGAAGTTCGGGGGCGGGGCTGCATGTCTGACCTGAAGAAGGAAGCGGAGTCGCTGGAGAAGGCGGCCACCGCCTTGGGCAAGGTGGGGCACCACACCGCTAAGCCGTTGCACGAGTTCAAGGCGGAGTCGGATGATCTGTCGGCGCTCGGCAAGTTGGGGTCTCTGCTGAACGCGACGCAGGACATACGCGACGGCATGCACAAGCTCGCCAAGCTCACCCACGCGCTCGACGAGGAGTGGCAGGCCGAGGCGAAGCTGATGGGCGAAGTGTCCGACGCTTTCGACCTGTTGGATGTGCTGCTGGCCGCGGCGGCTCGCGGGAAGAATAGCTGACAGCCCCGTGGTCGATCTCAACCCGCTGCACTGGGTCAACAAGTACAACCACATGTTCGGCGACACCCTCGCCAGCCAGCTGGAGTTCCTCGGGATCACCGATCCGGCGGTGGATCCGGACGGGGTGCGCGAGATCGCCAAGAAGTGGCGACATCTGGCCTCCGGGCTCGACGACGCGGCCGGCGATGCCGAGCGGGCGATGGCGGGCGTGGTGTGGGAGGGCAAGACCGCCAAGGCGTTCCAGAAGCGGGCGAAGGAGACCCGTAAGAACGCCGGCGACATGGCGCACGCGCTGCGCAAGGGTGCCAAAGCGCTGGACAAGTTCGCCGATCAGGCGCACGAGCTGATCTCCGAGATCGGCGTGATGCTGGCGGAGATCGAGGAGTTCGAGCTGGCGGGCCTGGCGCTGGACGTCCTCACCGGAGGGGCTTCCTCGGTGGTGGCCACTTTGATGTCCACCGAGCGGGCGTTGAAGGTCGTCGCGCTGGTGGGGCGGATCGAAGAGGAGGGCACCGCGCTGGGGACGGCGGTGCGCACCGTGATGGAGGCCCTGCGCGGCCTGGAGCGCGCGCTGAAGGCGCTCAAGGACATCAAGGCGATCGCCTCGGTGGGCAAGATGGCCGGGGAGGGCATGAAGTTCTCCGCGTTCGCGACCGCTCTGGAGGATCCGGGCGCCTTCACGGACCCGGAGAAGCTGGCCGGCATCCTCACCGAAGGCGCGGTCATGGGCGTCGGCTTCGGCGTGCTGGGGAAGGCGCTGGGCAAGGGACTGAAGGCGCTCAAGCCCAGCGAACTCGCCAAGCTCAGCAGGGCATTGAAGTTCGAAGGCTCCGACCTCTCGAAGCTCAAACTGCGGCCCGGTGAGGCCGAGGCGCTCGAGGCAGGAATCCAAGCAGCGGAGAAGGAGTGCAAGCTCGACCCGATCGACGTGGCTACCGGCGACATGCTGCTGCCGCAGATCGACATCGAGCTGCCCGCCGCCTTGCCGCTGATCCTGGAGCGGACTCACATCTCGTCGTATCGGTGGGGTGGCTGGTTCGGCCCCTCCTGGGCTTCCACTCTCGACCAGCGTCTGCAGGCCGACGACGACGGCTTCGTCTTTGCCGCGCCCGACGGTGCGAGGCTGGTCTATCCCCGCCTCGCTCCCGGCGCCGAAGAGTGGGTCTTCCCTGAAACGGGCCCTCGAATACCCCTGGCCTGGGACAGCGAGGTCGACGGCGCGCTGCGGATTACCAACCCGGCAACGGGACTGGCCTACATCTTCCACACTCCGCAGCCCACCGATGACGGTGCGGCCGTCGATCTGCCTCTCCAGGCCGTAGAGAACCGCCACCGTCAGCGGGTCACCATTCACTACGCCGAGGACGGTACCCCTGTCGAGGTCGCTCACTCCGGTGGTTACCGCGTCGCGATCGACCGCCATCCCGAGCTTGCCCGCATCGCGGCCCTGCGTCTGATCGACCCTGAAGACCCTCAGCGCCGAGGGACGGTGCTGATCTCCTACGGGTACGACGAGAACGGCAATCTCACCGACGTCCGCAACTCCGACGGGAAACCTCTGCGGTTCACCTATGACTCGGAGGGGCGAATAACTTCCTGGGCCGACCGGAATGCAAACACGTACTCGTACGTGTACGACGACCACGGCCGAGTGATACGTACCGAGGGCAGTGGCGGATTCCTGTCCGGGACCCTCAGCTACGACGATGCCACCCGCACCACTACGGTCATCAACGGCCTGGGACACAGCACTCGCTACGAACACAACGAGGCGTTCCGGCTTATCCGCGAGATCGACGCCCTCGGCAACACGACCGAGCAGGAGTGGGACGCCGACGGCCGTCTGATAGCCGTCACCGACGCGCTGGGCAACACCACCCACCCTCGCTACGACGAGAAGAGCCGTTTGACGTCCGTCGTCCATCCTGACGGCAGGGAAACCGCCGCTGAGTACGACGACCGCGGTCTACCGGTAGCGATCACCGGACCGGACGGCGGCGTCTGGCGTCAGGAGTACGACGAGATCGGCAATCGTACGTCGGTCACCGACCCGTCCGGTGCCACCACCTTCTACGCTTACACCGCGGCCGGTCTCCTCAGCTCCATCGCCGACGCCCTCGGCCACACGACGCACATCCGCTACAACAGGGCCGGCCTGCCGGTCGCGGTGACCGATCCGCTCGGTGCCGTGACCTCGTATGCGTACGACTCGCTGGGGCGGCAGATCGCCATCACGGATCCCCTCGGCAACACGGCCCGGCTGCAATGGACGACCGACGGACTGCTGGCGCGCCGCACCGCGCCCGACGGCAGCAGCGAATCATGGACTTACGACGGTGAGGGCAACTGCGCCTCTCATACGGACGTCCTGGGCAACGTCACCCGCTTCGAGCACGCCGATTTCGACATGCTCACCGCCCGCACCGGACCGGACGGCGCCCGCTACACCTTTGCCCACGACACGGAACTGCGCCTCACCCAAGTCACCAACCCGCAGGGGTTGAGCTGGACTTACAAGTACGACGCGGCCGGACGTCTGACCTCCGAAACAGACTTCGACGGTCGCACTCTCACCTACAGCTATGACGAGGCCGGCCGATTCGTCTCACGGACGACGCCGATCGGCCAGTCGATCACACATGACCTCGACGCCGCGGGCCGCATCCTCACCAAGGACGCCGACGGCTACCGCACGACGTACACATACGACAGCGCCGGCCACCTCGCCACTGCCCACACCGAATCGTCGACCCTTCTCCTGGAACGCGACGCCCTGGGCCGGATCCTGGCCGAGTCCATCGACGGCCGCACAATCCGTTACACCTACGACGTCCTTGGCCGTCGCACCGTGCGTACGACGCCAAGCGGCGCCGTCACCCGGCTCTCCCGGAACCCAGCCGGTGCACTCACCGCTCTGTCCCTGGCAGACCGTAGCTCCTCCTTCATCCGCGATGCTCTCGGCCGCGAGGTGACCCGGACCTTGGGTGAACCGTCACAGCCAGTAGTCATTAGTCGCACGTGGGACGAAGTCGGCCGACAGACCACTCAGAGCGTCACCGCCAACGCCCGTTCCCTGCGCTCTCGCGAGTATCAATACCGGGCCGACAGCAGTCTCAGCGGCATCATCAACCGGCTCACTGGCGAGCACCAACGCATCTCGCTGGACCCTGTCGGGCGTCCGCTGACGGTCACGGCCGATGGTTGGACCGAGTCCTACGCCTACGACATGGCTGGCAACCAGACCAGCGCCCACTGGCCCGACGCCGCTCCGCGCGCCGAGGCCCGTGGCAAGCGCACCTACACCGGCACGCGCATACGCTCCGCCGGGGCCATCCGCTACGAGTACGACGCATCCGGGCGTACCACTCTCCGCCAGAAGACCCGCCTTTCCCGCAAACCTGAGACCTGGCACTACGTCTATGACGCTGAGGACCGCGTCATTTCCTGCACCACACCCGACGGCACGGTGTGGACCTACAGCTACGACCCCCTGGGCCGCCGTACGGCCAAGCACCGCATGGCCGCCGACGGCGAGACCCCCGAAGAAACCGTCCACTTCACCTGGGACGGGACCGACCTGGCCGAGCAGATCGACACCACCACGGGCGTCGTCACCACCTGGGAGTACGACGACGATCACCCCGTCGCTCAGCTTGAACGCAGACCTGGTGTCCTGGCCACCTCCGCTACTGCGGTTGCCCAGCAAGGCCAGGAAGACATCGACACCCGGTTCTTCGCCATCGTCACCGATCTGATCGGCACTCCCACTGAACTCGTAGACGAACACGGCAGTATCGCCTGGCACACCCGCGCCACCCTGTGGGGCATCACCAGCTGGAACCGTGACGCCGACGCCTACACACCGCTCCGTTTCCCCGGCCAATACGCGGACCCTGAAACGGGCCTCCACTACAACTTCTTTCGCCACTACGACCCCGACACCGCCCGATACACCACCCCCGATCCCTTGGGTCTGGCGCCGGCGCCGAACCCCGTCACCTACACGAACAACCCCCATACCTGGAGCGACCCCCTCGGGCTGGTTCCGAAAGCCTGCAAAACGGACAGATACCTGTGGGACGGCAGCGTCAGGTTCGGCAAGCTGGACGACCTGAACCGTCCCACCGGGATATGGGCGTCGCTGCGTAGGGAGATGTTGAGAACGGGCAGCGAAGCGGGTAAGACCACGACGCCCGGGTGGCGAGGTGACGGGCCTAGCTTCAACGAAGCGCGCGGCCATCTACTGGCCAACATTCTGGGTGGACCAGGAAAGGGATCCTTGGCTCGCCAGAACCTCGTCACGCTGACCCAGAATCCAGTAAACACGCCTGTTATGAAGAAAATTGAGGCGGAGGTATACAATGCCGTCAAGGATGGTGAGATTGTCCAATACTCGGTGACTCCGGTATATGGAGGAACAAATCCAGTCCCTCTCAGGCTGGAAATATCGGCATTCGGAAATCGTGGATTCAGACTGCACGAACCTCTTGAAAACCCGGCAGCGGGTGTGCGAACCGGAACAATTCCCCTTCCATAGCTGTGATTCACTTTCGACGCAAGGACGGCGATGACTCGCACCACTCCACCGCGACCGATGGATATCGAGGCGGTGTTCCCGGAACTGTCCTCCTATCGGAAAACCTGTACCCGACTCCACCCTCGGCCCGGGGCGCCGAAACCGTTTGAGAGTTCCGTTGGTGGACCGTTCTTGTGGCCTACCGATGAACCGTGGCCGACATGCCGAGCAGTACACCCGCGCGATACCGGTAGGCGCATCAAGGACATCCACCGGGAACGCCAGGTACTGAGCGAAGCTTGGCGCCGTAGTCCGGAATCGGGGCCGACCGACGAAGAGCGTGAACTCCTGGGACGACTGCGCCAAGAGCACCACGTTCCGGGGCTCACCGAGACGGCCCCCATCCCCTTGCTGGCTCTGGCCCAGCTCTTCGTCAAGGACGTTCCCGACCTCGTCGCCCCTGAGGGGCGCGACCTGCTTCAGGTCCTGTGGTGCCCGTTCAGCGCACACGGGACACAGGCCGCTCCCGGTGTCCACCTACTGTGGCGAACGGCTTCCGAGTGCACGCCTTTCGTAGGTCCACCGCTGCCTGAGGTCGTTGGCGATGACGGATATGTACCCGAACCTTGCACACTTGACCCGGAGCGGGTCATGGAGCACGAATTCGGCGAGCTTCTGAGCGAGGGCCTGCAGTTGCGTATTGAAGAATGGGAGGAACAAATCGAGGAGGAAACCGATGAGGAGTCTGCCAACAGGGGCCACTTTCTTTCTTACGACGGGGACCACTCGATCGCCCCTGGATGGAAAGTAGGGGGCTATGCAACATGGGGCGTTACCGGTCCATATGCGATCGACTGCTCATGTGAGACGCCGATGGATCTTCTGCTGGCCATCAACTCCGCGGAGTGGGGTGGCACAAATAGTTGGGTTCCGCTGGAGGACCGTGAACTCATCGGAACCTACGACGCGAATATCCCCACGCAAGTGACCGTAGGCAGGGGCGGATCTCTGAACGTCTTTGTCTGCCCCGCAGATCCGGCACACGAGCACAAGATCAGCCTTCAGTAAAGAATGCGCCGCCTGCGGCGCGGGCCCGCAGTGACGCTGCGCATCCTGGAACCGAGGAGAAGACGCGGAGTTCGGCCTCGATGACGGTCTTCTCGGCGACGTCCACCGGCGGATCACGGGAAGCGCCGCTGTACTGACACCCACCCCGCGCTGTGCAGCGGCTGTGTGTGGAGGGGCGAGCCCTCGATGTGTCAACGGGGCGTCAAGGCACCGTCAAGTCGGGTCATTGGCGGTTTTGCCGTGGGGGGTGGGCATGACACCGTAGGGCGGTTGCGTAAGTGAAGGTTGTTGGGTGGGCGGGGAGTTGGCGCGGTGAGTAAGCGGCAGGTTCGGAAGATGTTCCAGTTGATGGCGAGTGGGGAGCCGATCGAGCTCACCAGTGCCATGGCCTCCGTGAAGAAGCTGGGCCGGCTCGCCTTCATCGCGCAGCAGTTCGGGTACGAGTACGCCGACGTGCGGCAGGGGAGTGGGCGCAACAGCTCGCTCAGGATGCTCATCGTGCCCGATCACAGTCCGCAGGCTCAGGCACGGGCCGCGCAGAACTGGGCGCAGTTCCCGCGGGCCGCGGACGGGGAGTCCCTCCCGCCCGTCGTCCCTGACGCGCTCGAGCTGCTCAAGGCCCGGATCAACTTCGACCTCACCGGCAAGAACGCCGAGAAGCGGATGGCGCTGGGGGCGCTCGGGCTCACCCTCGGCGTGGGCCTCGCCCTCGTACGCACCGGTGGCAGCGGCGTCGTGCCCATCCTCATCGGGTGGCTGTGCCTCATCGCCATCCTGGGCATCGGCTTCGTCGTCACGCGCAAGCGCAACGCCAAGTTCGCGGCGCGGCTGCAGGCCGCCGGGTTCACGCCGGTGACGGAGGAGGGCGGCCGGGTACGGTATCTGCCGCCTACCCCGTACGCCCAGCAGGTCGCGGGCCACCAGCACGGCCAGCAGGTGCCGGGCCACCAGTACGGCCAGCAGGTGGCGGGCCACCAGTACGGTCAGCAGGCCGCAGGGCATCAGTACGGTCAGCAGGCCCCCGCCCCGTACGGTCAGCAGGCCCCCGCCCCGTACGGACAAGCCCCAGCGCCAGGTCCCTATGGTCAGCCGCAGGCTCCGGGCCCGTACGGGCAGCCGCAGGCCCCGAACCCGTACGACCAACCGCAGGCCCCAGGCCCATACAGCCAACCCCCGGCCCCAACCTGGCAACCCCCACAGCACTGACCCCGTTCCCCCCCGTCCCCTCCCTCGTCCACGTCCGCCCTCACCGCCGCCCCCGCCCCCGAGTGAGAGCAACGTTCCCTTCCAGTCACCCACAGGCACAGGCCGGAAACGCGTCCTCCCTACCTTCGGGACTCAGCCGCTCGTTGTACGACACCTGAGTACCGGAGAACCGTGGAGGCGTCATGACAGCCCCTAGTACAGCCCCCGCACGCAGCAGGGGAGGCCGTTGGATCGAGGAGTGGGATCCGGAGGACGAGGCCTTCTGGCAGCGGACGGGTGAGAAGGTCGCCCGGCGGAATCTGCTCTTCTCCGTGCTGTCCGAGCACATCGGGTTCTCGGTCTGGACCCTGTGGTCGGTGCTGGTGCTCTTCATGGGGCCCGAGTACGGGCTCACCCCGGCCGACAAGTTCCTGCTGACGTCGATGGTGACGCTGGTCGGCGCGGTCGTGCGCGTCCCGTACACCTTCGCGGTCGCGATCTTCGGCGGGCGGAACTGGACGATCATCTCGGCCGGTCTGCTGCTCATCCCCACCATCGCCGCGTTCACCGTGATGAAGCCGGGGACGTCGTTCAACACCTTCCTGTTGATCGGTCTGCTCGCCGGTATCGGCGGCGGCAACTTCGCCTCCAGCATGACCAACATCAACGCCTTCTTCCCGCTGAGGAAGAAGGGGTGGGCCCTCGGGCTCAACGCGGGCGGCGGCAACATCGGTGTGCCCGTCATCCAGCTCGTGGCGCTCGCGATCATCGGGGCGAGCGGCGGGCCGCGGGTGCTCCTCGGGATCTACATCCCGCTGATCGTCGTGGCCGCCGTGCTCGCCGCGATCTTCATGGACAACATCTCCTCCGTGAGGAACGACACCGGTGCCGCCAAGGACGCCGCGAAGGACGCGCACACCTGGATCATGTCCTTCCTCTATGTCGGGACGTTCGGGTCGTTCATCGGCTACAGCTTCGCGTTCGGGCAGGTGCTGACGAACCAGTTCGGGCGTACGCCGCTCCAGGCCGCGTACCTCACCTTCATCGGTCCGCTGCTCGGCTCGTTGATCCGGCCCGTCGGCGGCTGGCTCGCCGACCGGTACGGCGGCGCGCGGATCACCCTGTGGAACTTCGTCGGCATGGGCGCGGCGACGGCCGTACTCGTCGGCGCCAGCATGCAGACGTCGCTGCCGCTGTTCGTCACCGCGTTCGTCGTGCTGTTCGTGCTGAGCGGGCTCGGCAACGGGTCGACGTACAAGATGATCCCCGGCATCTTCCAGGCCAAGGCCGTCGCCAAGGGACTGACCGGTGAGGAGGCCGCGTCCTACGGGCGGCGGCTGTCGGGGGCCTCGATGGGGCTCATCGGCGCGGTGGGCGCTCTCGGCGGCGTCGGCATCAACCTCGCCTTCCGGCAGTCCTTCCTCTCCTACGGCTCCGGCACCGGCGCCTTCGTCACCTTCCTCGCCTTCTACGCGGCCTGCTTCGCGGTCACCTGGGCCGTATACCTTCGCCGCCCGGCGGCCGCGAAGGCCCCGGCCGCGACGGCTTCTGAGGCGAAGGCGCAGCTCAGCTACGCCGAGGTGTGACGTAACACCGGCGACATCCAGCCGATCCGAGCCTGTCACGGGGCGTTGACAGGCTCGGCTCGGTCACGCGTGCGCGAACGCGCCACCCCGAGTACGACGACTCGACGAGTGCGAGACGAGAGCCGAGCCCATGTACGACGAACAGCAGCGATTGGTCCGAGCAGGCCACGGCCCCCTCGAGGGGTTCACCGTGGGCGTGACGGCCGCGCGCCGGGCCGACGAACTGGGGGCGCTGCTCCAGCGCCGCGGCGCCGCCGTGGTGCACGCGCCGGCTCTGCGGATCGTGCCGCTCGCCGACGACAGCGAACTGCTCGCCGCCACCAAGGAGCTGCTCGACCAGGCGCCGGACGTCGTGGTGGCGACCACGGCGATCGGGTTCCGGGGGTGGGTCGAGGCCGCCGACGGATGGGGGCTCGGCGAGGAGCTGCTGGCGCGGCTGCGCGGCGTCGAACTGCTCGCGCGCGGTCCCAAGGTCAAGGGCGCGATCCGGGCCCAGGGGCTGACCGAGGAATGGTCCCCGTGCTCCGAGTCCATGGCCGAGGTGCTCGACCGGCTCCTGGAGGAGGGTGTCGAGGGCCGCCGGGTCGCCATCCAGCTGCACGGCGAGCCGGTACCGGGATTCGTGGAGTCGCTGCGGGCCGCGGGAGCCGAGGTCGTCGGCGTCCCCGTCTACCGGTGGATGCCGCCCGAGGACCTCGGTCCCGTCGACCGGCTGCTGGACGCGGCCGTCACCCGCGGCCTGGACGCGCTCACCTTCACCAGCGCGCCCGCCGCCGCCTCCCTGCTGTCCAGGGCGGAGGACCGGGGCGTGCTCCCGGAGCTCCTCGCCGCCCTCCACCACGATGTGCTGCCCGCCTGCGTCGGCCCGGTCACCGCGCTGCCCTTGCAGGCTCGCGGCATCGACACCGTCCAGCCCGAACGCTTCCGGCTCGGCCCCCTCGTACAGCTGCTCTGTCAGGAACTGCCCGGGCGGGCGCGGACGTTGCCCATCGCCGGGCACCGGGTGGAGATCCGGGGGCACGCGGTGATGGTGGACGGGGCGCTGCGGCCCGTGCCGCCCGCCGGGATGTCGCTGCTGCGGGCCCTGTCGCGGCGGCCGGGCTGGGTGGTGGCGCGGGCCGAGCTGCTGCGCGCGCTGCCGGGCGCCGGGCGGGACGAGCACGCCGTCGAGACGGCGATGGCCCGGCTGCGTACGGCACTTGGCGCGCCCAAGCTGATCCAGACGGTGGTCAAGCGGGGCTACCGGCTGGCGCTCGACCCGGCCGCCGACTCCAAGTACGCGGACGTGTAAGGCCTTCGGTACAGCAGCAGCGCACGCGCCAGGCACGCCAGCGCGAGCGTCGACAGCAGGGCCCGTACGACGTTCCACGCCACCCATGTGTCCTCGAACTTCTCGCGTACGGCGGCCGGGTCGGCGATCTTCGCCGGGTCGCCCGCGTTCGCGAGGCCGTTGTTGAGGGGGATGTTCACCGCGACGGTGAACAGGAAGGTGAGGGCGTACGCCGCGAGGGCCGCGAACACCCACCACCTGCACGTAGATCCGCGCAACTGCCAGGCCGACACCGCCGTCAGGACCAGCGCGCCCATGAAGCTCAGGAAGAACACCGGGTTCTGGATCACGTCGTTGATGTTCCGCATCACCTCGATGAAGACGCGGTCGTCGCTGCGGGCCAGTGACGGCATGACATCGCAGGCGAAAATGTAGAAGACCCCGGCGATCAGGCCCATCGCGACGGTGGCCGCGCCCAGTACACCTCCGGCGGTCGTACGCCGCCCCGTGCTGTTGTCTGTCATGTCCACCAGTCAACCGACGCGGCGGCACGGGTGACATGGCTCAGACGCGCGGCCTCATAAGCGCGCGTCCAGCAGATGAGCGGTACTGACTCTTCCGGCAGGGCGCGCGGGCATGCACTGTAGGGGGTACCACGGCGGTAACCCCAAGGCGGTGACAGGCACATGGCATCGGGCATGGCCACGGCCTCGTACGAGCTGCGGTTCGACTCCGGGCGAATCTGCCTGGACCTGACGGCGACCACCCACCCCGAGGAACGGCTCGACTCGGCACCCCGGCTGCGCGCGTGGATCGCCGCGTGCGGACTGGTGCCGGCGAACACGCCGCTGGCGGCGGCCGACGCGACCTGGCTCCTCGCCTTCCAGGAACTGCGCGGACACATCGCCCAGTTGGTGCGTGGCGAGCTGGACGCGCACCCCGCCGACGCCGCGCTCGCCCGCGTCAACGCGATCGCCCTCGCCGCTGTGCCCGCCCCCTGGGCCGTACGCGCGGACGACGGTTCGCTGCACCGCCGGCTGCGCACCCCGCCCGGCTGCGCCGAACTGCTCTCCGTCGTCGCCCGGGACGCCCTCGACCTGCTCACCGATCCGGTGGCGCGGGCGAGCCTGCGGCAGTGCGAGGGGGACAACTGTCCGATCGTCTATCTCGACACCTCGCGGGGCCGGCGGCGACGATGGTGTTCCAGCGAAGTCTGCGGCAACCGGGAGCGCGTGGCCCGGCACCGGCGCCGGGCGGCCCTCGCCCGTGCGTGAGCCTCCCACTCCCGCCCCTACGTGATCTTCCCGTCACCTGCGGTGATCGGAAAACAACCTTCACGCCCTGCCCAAGAAATATGTGCGACCTCTTTGAACGCACGTCCACCCGCACACGTACCCGGTGATGAGCGACCGACTGGGGGAACCCCCGGACACCGGAGGTAGGCGTGCGCAAGGATTCCGCCGTGGCTGATGAACGAAGGCCCAGGGCCCGACATCGCATGTCTCAGCAGTCCTCGTCGACCGAACCCGACGAGGAGCTGATGCGTGCCCTGTACCGGGAACACGCCGGTCCCTTGCTCGCGTACGTGCTGCGGCTGGTCGCCGGAGACCGGCAGCGCGCCGAGGACGTCGTGCAGGAAACACTCATCCGTGCCTGGAAGAACGCCGGTCAGCTCAATCGGGCGACCGGTTCGGTACGCCCCTGGCTGGTGACGGTCGCCCGGCGCATCGTCATCGACGGCCACCGCAGTCGGCAGGCCCGGCCGCAGGAGGTCGACCCGTCGCCGCTGGAGGTCATCCCCGCGGAGGACGAGATCGACAAGGCGTTGTGGCTGATGACACTGTCGGACGCGCTGGACGACCTGACCCCTGCTCACAGGGAAGTTCTGGTCGAAACGTACTTCAAAGGGCGTACGGTCAATGAGGCGGCCGAGACGCTCGGCATCCCCAGCGGCACCGTGCGCTCGCGGGTGTTCTACGCCCTTCGGTCGATGAAGCTGGCGCTGGAGGAGCGGGGGGTGACGGCATGAACACATACGGGGGATACGGAACGGGTGGTCCAGGAGCCATGCAGGGTCCACGGGGACAGCAAGGCCCCGGAGACATTCATGAAACCGTAGGCGCCTACGCCCTCGGCATCCTCGACGACGCCGAGGCGACCGCCTTCGAGGCGCATCTCGCCACCTGCGAGTGGTGCGGCCAGCAGCTCGACGAGCTGGCCGGGATGGAGCCGATGCTCGCCGCGCTCGCGGATCTGCCCGCCTCGCAGGGCACCCCCGCCATCGGCGAGTCGCTGGCCGTCCGCCCGAGCCCACGGCTCGCGGAACGGCTGGTCGACGAGGTGTCCGAGCGGCGCGCGAAGAAGCGCCGGCGCGGAATGTACCTGGTGGCGGCCGCTGCCGCGCTGATCATCGGCGGTCCGCTGACGGTGATGGCGGTCAACGGCGGCAGCGACGGCTCCACGAATCCGCCGCAGGCGATGCCCACCAGCCCCGCCAAGGCGGCCTTCCAGGTCATGACCGACAAGGTCTCCGCCACGGATCCGAGCACCAAGGTCAACGCCGTGGTCGCCGTCGAGAAGAAGGACTGGGGCACGCACGCCGTCCTCCAGCTCAAGAACGTCAAGGGCCCGCTCAAGTGCTCCCTGATCGCCGTCGGCAAGAACGGCGAGCGCGAGACGGTGACGTCGTGGGCGGTCCCGAAGTGGGGTTACGGCATCCCGAACGCCAAGATGCAAGAGGCGAAGAACCCGCTCTACGTGCACGGCGGCGCGGCCTTCTCGCCCAACCAGATCGACCACTTCGAGGTCATGACCTTCGACGGGAAACGCCTCGTGGAGGTGGACGCGTGAGCGAACCCCGAGCGCGCACGTAGCCTGCCGGGGCCCCCTTCGCGTACGGTTGACGGCTGCCCAGCACGTCAGAAGGGGGCCCGGTGGCCGCTCAGGCTCAGCAGGAAGCCGCGCTCGGCTCGGTCCATGAATCCGTACGGGGAAAGTCCGTCAGGGACGACTCCGTACGGGACCGGGAGATCAGCGTCGAACAGGAACATCTGGACCGGGTGTACCGGCGCCTCGAGGAGAAGATCCACGAGGCGGAATTCCTGATGAACGACGCCGCCCAGCGCGGTCAGGTCGGTACACCGGGGGCGCTCGCGGAGCGCGACGCCCAGGTGTTCCGGGCGGGAATCCACCTCAACCGCCTCAACAACGAGTTCGAGGACTTCCTCTTCGGCCGTATCGACCTACTTCTCGGGAAGGACGGCAAGAAGGGTCCGGACGGCGCGTACACGGCGGTGGAACCGGCCGAGGGCTCGGTGCGCGAGGACAACACCGCGGAGATCGCGGAGACCCTCCACATCGGCCGCATCGGCGTCCTCGACGCGGACTACGCGCCGCTGGTCATCGACTGGCGGGCGCCCGCCGCGGCTCCCTTCTACCGGTCGACGCCGGTGGACCCGGGGCGTGTCGTACGACGTCGGGTCATCCGCTCCAAGGGCCGCAAGGTCCTCGGTGTCGAGGACGACCTGATGCGCCCGGAGCTGACGGCCTCCCTCGACGGCCGCGAGCTCTCCGTCATCGGTGACGGCGCCCTCATGGCCGCGCTCGGCCAGGCCCGGGGCCACACCATGCGGGACATCGTGGCGTCGATCCAGGCCGAGCAGGACCTGGTGATCCGGGCGCCCGCCGCGTCGGTGACCTACGTCGAGGGCGGCCCCGGCACCGGCAAGACGGCGGTGGCCCTGCACCGGGCCGCGTACCTCCTCTACCAGGACCGCCGTCGCTACGCGGGCGGCATCCTGATCGTCTCCCCGACCCCACTCCTGGTCGCCTACACGGAGGGCGTCCTGCCCTCCCTCGGTGAGGAGGGCCAGGTCGCCATCCGCGCCATCGGCTCCCTCGTCGACGGCGCGGAGGCCACGCTCTACGACTCCCCGGCGGTGGCCCGCGCCAAGGGTTCCTACCGGATGCTCAAGGTGCTGCGGAAGGCGGCGCGGGGGGCGCTGGAGACGCCGGGCGGCGCCAAACCGGCGTCCGGGCAGCTCGCCTTCGGAGAAACGGACGAGACCCCCACCCGTCTGCGAGTCGTCGCCTTCGGGCGGCGGCTGGAGCTGGAGGCCGCCGAGCTGGACCGCGTCAAACACAACGCGCTGAGCGGGACCGCACCCGTCAACCTGCTGCGGCCGCGTGCCCGCAAGCTGCTGCTCGACGCGCTGTGGGCGCGGTCGGGTGCCGGGACGCGGCACACGGACCCGGAGCTGGCCGCCGAGCTGCGGTCGTCGTTCGACGAGGACATCACCTCGGAGGACAGCTTCATCACGTTCCTGGACGCGTGGTGGCCGGAGCTGACCCCGCGCGGCGTGCTGGCCGCGATGGCCGACGAGCGGCGGCTCGGGCGTTGGGCGCGGCGGATCCTCAACCCGAGCGAGGTGCGGCGGGTGGCGCGCTCACTCAAGCGGGACGGGCTCTCCGTGCACGACGTGGCGATGCTGGACGAGCTTCAGGCGATCCTCGGGACGCCCGCCCGGCCCAGGAAGCGCCGCGATCTCGACCCGCTGGACCAGCTCACCGGCCTCGAGGAGCTGATGCCCGTACGCGAGGAGTCGCAGCGCGAGCGCGCCGAGCGGCTGGCGCAGGAGCGGACCGAGTACGCGCACGTCATCGTCGACGAGGCGCAGGACGTCACGCCCATGCAGTGGCGGATGGTGGGCAGACGGGGCCGGCACGCCACCTGGACCGTCGTCGGCGACCCGGCGCAGTCCTCCTGGTCGGACCCGGACGAGGCCGCCGAGGCCCGCGACGAGGCCCTCGGGACCCGCCCCCGGCGCCGCTTCACCCTCACCGTCAACTACCGCAACCCGGCCGAGATCGCCGAGCTGGCCGCCAAGGTCCTCGCCCTGGCCATGCCCGGCTCCGAGTCACCGTCCGCCGTACGGTCCACGGGTGTCGAGCCCCGCTTCGCCGCCGTACGGGGCTCCCTCGCGCAGACCGTGCGTGCCGAGGCCGCCCGCCTCCTCGACCATGTCGACGGCACGGTGGGCGTCGTCGTCGCCATGAACCGGCGCGAGGAGGCGGCCCGCTGGCTCGCCGGGCTCGGCGACCGTGTGGTGGCGCTGGGCAGCCTGGAGGCGAAGGGTCTGGAGTACGACGCGACGGTCGTCGTCTCGCCCGCGGAGATCGCTGATGAGTCCCCGGCCGGGCTGCGCGTCCTGTACGTCGCCCTGACCCGCGCGACCCAGCAGCTGACCATCGTCTCGAGCGACCGCGACGAGCCGGATGGGAACGGGGTGCCGGATCTGCTGCGCGACTGACCGTGTGGCCGACCGTGTGGCCGAGGGGGTGGCCGAGAGGGTGGCCCTGAAATGAACTTCCGGTGCGGGAATGGCCTTACGGGATCTGTTTGTTAGCCTGGGTGTGACACCGGCCCGATCCAAGCCCCCGGGCCCAACCTTCGTCGCTACGAGCGACCACTTGCCGCGAGGCGAGCATGGCGGGTCGGTGTCACTGAACGGAGAAGAGGCCCATGTCACCCCGGTGACATGGGCCTCTTTCGTTGCCTGAGTGTTTCTCGTATGGTGGAAGTCCGTTTCCGAAAATCGCCTCCTTAGCTGCGAACAAAACGTTCGCAATCCGGGGCGGCTACCGCGTACTCGACGGTAGGTGCGACGATCGGACGGCATACCAGCGACACGGTGAAAGCAGAGGAAGTCGGCCATGGCAACGGCGCCCAGCGTCTCCTACTCGATTACGGTCCGCCTTGAGGTGCCCGCCAGTGGAACCGCGGTCTCCCAGATCACCACGGCCGTGGAGTCCCACGGCGGCTCGGTGACCGGCCTCGACGTGACCGCCTCAGGCCACGAGAAGCTCCGGATCGACGTCACCATTGCCGCGACCTCCACCGCGCACGCCGACGAGATCGTCCAGCAGCTGCGCGGCATCGAGGGCGTGACGCTCGGCAAGGTCTCCGACCGTACGTTCCTCATGCACCTCGGCGGCAAGATCGAGATGCAGTCCAAGCACCCGATCCGCAACCGTGACGACCTCTCCATGATCTACACGCCGGGTGTCGCCCGCGTGTGCATGGCGATCGCCGAGAACCCCGAGGACGCCCGCCGCCTGACCATCAAACGCAATTCCGTTGCGGTCGTGACGGACGGCTCGGCCGTACTGGGCCTCGGCAACATCGGTCCCAAGGCCGCCCTCCCGGTCATGGAGGGCAAGGCGGCGCTCTTCAAGCGGTTCGCCGGCATCGACGCCTGGCCGCTGTGCCTGGACACCCAGGACACCGACGCGATCGTCGAGATCGTGAAGGCCATCGCCCCCGGCTTCGCCGGCATCAACCTCGAGGACATCTCCGCGCCGCGCTGCTTCGAGATCGAGGCGCGGCTGCGCGAGGCCCTCGACATCCCCGTCTTCCACGACGACCAGCACGGCACCGCCATCGTCGTACTCGCCGCCCTGACCAACGCACTTCGCGTGGCGGGCAAGGCGATCGGTGACATCCGTGTCGTCATGTCCGGCGCCGGCGCAGCCGGTACGGCCATCCTCAAGCTGCTGATCGCGGCGGGCGTCAAGAACGCCGTGGTCGCCGACATCCACGGCGTCGTGCACGCCGACCGCGAGGACCTGGTGGACGCCGCCCCGGACTCGGCGCTGCGCTGGATCGCCGACAACACCAACCCCGAGGGCCTCACGGGCACGCTGAAGGAAGCGGTGCGCGGCGCCGACGTCTTCATCGGCGTCTCCGCCCCGAACGTGCTCGACGGCGACGACGTGGCCGCCATGGCCGACGACGCCGTCGTGTTCGCGCTCGCGAACCCCGACCCCGAGGTCGACCCGGCAATCGCCCGTCAGACGGCGGCAGTTGTCGCCACCGGCCGCTCCGACTTCCCCAACCAGATCAACAACGTCCTGGTCTTCCCGGGCGTCTTCCGTGGCCTGCTGGACGCCCAGTCGCGTACCGTCAACACGGAGATGATGTTGGCCGCCGCGACCGCCCTCGCGGACGTGGTGACCGAGGATGAGCTCAACCCGAACTACATCATCCCGAGCGTCTTCAACGACAAGGTCGCGGGCGCGGTCGCCGGAGCGGTGCGCAACGCCGCGAAGGCGGCGGGGGTGACGGAGGCGGACACCGCCTCCGTGTAAGTCGGGTCGAGCCGGGCAGCAGAACCGCACAAACGTGGCTGTTCGCGCGTCTGTGACGGGCGCCACGACCGCCTCAGCCCCGGCGCGTCGCGGAACGCGGGGCCTGTGGCCGCCTCTATGGTGGCGGCCAGGCTCAGGCCTCGCAGGCCTTTTCGTGTGACTCCCAAGGGTGTTCGTGTGACTCCCAGGGGTGCCGGATTGGCTTTCCCGCCGCAGGTGGGGGCAGGATGCGTCTTCGGGCGCGAGGGTCTGGATACGGACCCGGGTCCGGGGACCGACCGAGGACCCTGGCAGCATCGGCTTCGCGTGCCCGACATGCGGCTCCGCCGCGTGGCACGCCACAACGGCAAGAAGAACACGGGAGTAACAACATGAACCGCAGTGAGCTGGTGGCCGCGCTGGCCGACCGCGCCGAGGTGACCCGCAAGGACGCCGACGCCGTTCTGGCCGCGTTCGCCGAGACCGTCGGCGAGATCGTCGCCAAGGGCGACGAGAAGGTCACCATCCCCGGCTTCCTGACCTTCGAGCGCACCCACCGTGCCGCTCGCACCGCGCGCAACCCGCAGACCGGCGACCCGATCCAGATCCCGGCGGGCTACAGCGTCAAGGTCTCGGCGGGCTCGAAGCTCAAGGAAGCCGCCAAGGGCAAGTAACCCCTCCGTGTGCCACGGGACGGTGCACGCAGCGCAGTAACGCCAATGGGGCGGCCCCCGGTCTTCGGGTGCCGCCCCATGGTCGTACGTACGACTATTGCTGTCAGCCCAGCGCCTTGCCCGGCAGCTCCACCTTCGCGCCCAGCTCGACGAGCTTCTCCATGAAGTTCTCGTAGCCGCGGTTGATGAGGTCGATGCCGTGCACGCGGGAGGTGCCCTGGGCGGCGAGGGCCGCGATGAGGTACGAGAAGCCGCCGCGGAGGTCGGGAATGACCAGGTCGGCGCCCTGGAGCTTGGTGGGCCCGGAAACGACCGCCGAGTGCAGGAAGTTGCGCTGGCCGAAGCGGCAGACCGAGCCGCCGAGGCATTCGCGGTAGAGCTGGATGTGCGCGCCCATCTGGTTGAGCGCGGAGGTGAAGCCGAGCCGGGACTCGTACACCGTCTCGTGGATGATCGACAGGCCGGTGGCCTGCGTCAGGGCGACGACCAGCGGCTGCTGCCAGTCGGTCTGGAAGCCCGGGTGGACGTCCGTCTCCAGCGCGATGGACTTGAGCTGGCTGCCCGGGTGCCAGAAGCGGATGCCCTCGTCGTCGATCTCGAAGGCGCCACCGACCTTGCGGTAGGTGTTGAGGAACGTCATCATCGAGCGCTGCTGGGCGCCGCGGACGTAGATGTTGCCTTCGGTCGCCAGTGCCGCGGACGCCCAGGAGGCGGCCTCCAGGCGGTCCGGGAGGGCCGCGTGGGTGTAGCCGCCGAGCGAGTCGACACCGGTGATGCGGATGGTCCGGTCGGTGTCCATGGCGATGATCGCGCCCATCTTCTGCAGTACGCAGATGAGGTCCTCGATCTCGGGCTCCACGGCCGCGTTGGACAGCTCGGTGACGCCCTCCGCCAGCACGGCGGTCAGCAGCACCTGCTCGGTGGCGCCGACGGACGGGTACGGGAGCTGGATCTTGGTGCCGCGCAGCCGCTGCGGAGCCTCCAGGTACTGACCGTCCTCCCGCTTCTCGATCCTCGCGCCGAACTGCCGCAGCACCTCGAAGTGGAAGTCGATGGGACGGCCGCCGATGTCACAGCCCCCGAGCCCGGGGATGAACGCGTGCCCCAGACGGTGCAGCAGCGGGCCGCAGAAGAGGATCGGGATGCGCGAGGAACCCGCGTGGGCGTCGATGTCGGCGACGTTCGCGCTCTCGACGTGCGAGGGATCGAGAACCAGTTCGCCCGGCTCCTCACCCGGACGGACCGTCACACCGTGCAGCTGCAGGAGTCCGCGTACGACACGCACGTCGCGGATGTCGGGGACATTGCGCAGCCGGCTCGGCGCGCTGCCCAGCAGGGCGGCCACCATGGCCTTGGGTACGAGGTTCTTCGCACCGCGGACACGGATCTCGCCCTCGAGCGGGGTTCCGCCGTGGACAAGGAGTACGTCATCACTGTCGTTGACGGTCATGTATCTCGCGTTCCGATGAGTTGGGCAGGCGTGAGTCGTCGGCGGACCGTTGTCGCGGGAGCCGAAGAGCAAGCGTAATGGCCGCCTACCCCCCTTCAGTAAGCCCAAGTACCACTCAGCTACGTCATAGCTTGGCCACAACACGAACCGTTCTGAATCGGGCACACGGGGTCACCGACGCCGGCGTGCGCGGGGGGCGCTTCTGCGCGCCCTGAGCTGCATTCACCCGGGTACGGGTATTGGCTCCCCGCTCACGGGGAAGATGCGGGATCATGTCTGGCATGACCGAGGTGTCCTCGCTCACAGGGCGGCTGCTCGTGGCCACGCCCGCCCTGGCGGACCCGAACTTCGACCGCGCGGTGGTGCTGCTCCTCGACCACGACGAGGAGGGCTCGCTCGGTGTCGTCCTCAACCGTCCGACGCCGGTGGACGTCAGCGACATCCTGGAGGCCTGGGCCGACTTGACCGGCGAGCCGGGCGTCGTCTTCCAGGGCGGCCCGGTCTCGCTGGACTCCGCGCTGGGCGTCGCGGTCATCCCGGGCGGCGCGTCGAGTGAACGTGCGCCGCTGGGCTGGCGGCGGGTGCACGGCGCCATCGGTCTGGTGGACCTGGAGGCCCCGCCCGAGCTGCTCGCCTCGGCCCTCGGCTCGCTGCGGATCTTCGCCGGGTACGCCGGCTGGGGCCCGGGCCAGCTGGAGAACGAGCTGGTCGAGGGCGCCTGGTACGTCGTCGAATCCGAACCCGGAGACGTCTCCTCCCCGGCCCCCGAACGCCTCTGGCGCGAGGTCCTGCGCCGTCAGCGCAACGAGCTCGCGATGGTGGCCACGTATCCGGACGACCCTTCGCTCAACTGATGCCGCCGCGCTTCAGTACCCTTGCAGTCATGAGCACTCTTGAGCCTGAGACCCAGCCCCAGCGAGGCACGGGGACGGGGACCCTCGTAGAGCCGACGCCGCAGGTGTCGCACGGCGACGGGGACCACGAGCGCTTCGCCCACTACGTCCAGAAGGACAAGATCATGGCGAGCGCCCTCGACGGCACGCCCGTCGTGGCCCTCTGCGGCAAGGTGTGGGTCCCGGGCCGGGACCCGAAGAAGTACCCCGTCTGCCCCATGTGCAAGGAGATCTACGAGTCCATGGGCGCCGGCGGCGACAAGGGCAAGGGCGGCGACGGCGGCGACAAGAAGTAATGCCGCCGGGTCCCTCGGCGCGGTACGCGACGTAGACCGAGCATGACCGCGGCGCCCCCGATGAGGGGCGCCGCGGTCATGCCGTACCCAGGGGCGGGCAGCGGGAGAGCGCGGAGGAGTTGAGCCTCGCGGCGTCGGTGCGAGGGGATATGGCCGTGGCCGCGGCGCGTACGGCCGTCAGGCCGGCGCCGGACGAGGCGGCGCCGCATCGGGCGCTCGGAGCGGTACCGCACAAAGGCGGGCGGCCCTCGAGCCGAGGCCCGGCAGGAGCCGGGGCGTCGTGCCCGCGGTGTCGCTCGTCGGCTTCCTGCTCCTCGCGGGCGCGCGGCGCTGGGTGCGCTGGTGACACGGGGAGCGGTTCCAGGTGTGAGGTGTTCGCGGCGGACGCCGTGGGGTGCGGGCCGGTCGTGAAAAGACCACCCCCGCCTGACCGTTGCACGGAGTGCGCCCCGTGGTCACGAAGTGGTTGAGACCTCTTGTGGGCACGTTCATGTAGTCCATAGCCTCCTGGGTGTTGTGCAGAGCAAAACCGCCATTGCGCATGTTGCAACGCACCCCCACCCGGAGGATGCTCGATGAAGCTCTCTGCGAAGCTCCCTGCCCGAACGGCCGTCGCCCTGGCCGCCCTTGTCGCCGCCACCGCCTGCGCCCCCCAGACCTCCGACAACTCCTCCTCCGGCAAGGACGAGAAGACGGGCACCCTGCGCGTCTGGCTCTTCCAGGAGGTCGACAACGCGCCGAAGGAGAAGGTCGTCGACGCGGCCGTCGACACCTTCAAGAAGGCCCACAAGGGCACCAAGGTCACCATCGAGTACATCCCCGTGGAGACCCGCGCCCAGCGCGTCAAGGCCGCCTTCAACGATCCCAAGAGCGCCCCGGACGTCATCGAGTACGGCAACACGGACACGGCCGGTTATGTGAAGGACGGCGGACTCGCCGATGTCACGAAGGACTTCACCGACTGGAGCGAGTCGAAGGACACCGACCCGACGGCCCGGCAGTCGGTGACGGTGGACGGCAGGATCTACGGCGCCCCGTACTTCGTCGGCGTCCGGGCCCTCTACTACCGCACCGATGTCCTCAAGGAGCTGGGCCTCGAAGTCCCGAGGACCCAGGCCGAGTTGGCCGAAATCGCCCGGAAGATCCACACGGCCAGGCCGGAACTGTACGGCCTCGCGGTAGGCGGCGCCTACACCTACGGCGCGATGCCGTTCGTCTGGTCGAACGGGGGTGAACTCGCCGAGGGCAAGGGCGGTTCGTACGCCGCGACCATCGACAGCGCGGACGCACAGAAGGGCATCAAGGCCTACACCTCGCTCTTCGGCGACGGCAACTGCCCGGCCGCCAAGTGCGCCGGCATGGGCGGCAATGACACGGTGACCGCCTTCGCTTCGGGCAAGGCGGGCATGGCCATCGGCGGCGACTTCAGCCACGCGGCGATCGAGGCCGGGAAGGTGAAGGGCAAGTACGCGGTCGTTCCGTTGCCCGGGGTGAAGCCGGGCTCGGTGGCACCGGCGTTCGCGGGCGGCAACAACATCGGCGTACTGAAGAGCACGTCGCACCGCACGCTGGCGGTGGACCTGATGAAGCGGCTGGCGTCGAAGAAGACCCAGGGCGAACTCTTCGACGCGATGGGCTTCCTGCCGACGTACACCGACGTACGGGAAGACGTCGCGGCCAAGGAGCCCTTCGTCGCCCCCTTCGTCAAGACGCTCGCCGCGGGCACCAGGTTCGTCCCGGCCTCGCCCGCCTGGGCACAGATCGACGCCTCGCTCGTCCTGCCGACGATGTTCCAGGAGATCGTCAGCGGCAAGAAGGACGTCGCCGCGGCTTCGAAGGCCGCGGCGAAGAAGATGAACGACGCGTTCAGCTCCGCTGGGTGAGCCCGATGACGAACCGCGCTTCCCCGGAGGACGTTCCGCCCGCCGGCGACACCGGCGCGGACCCCGCGGGTCGCCCCGGCCGGCGGGAGCCGGGCACGTCAGGACCGGCGGCGGTCCACGAGGCGCCGCTCCGGGCCGGCCGGGCGGCAGGGGTCCGCAAGGCGTCGCCACGCCGCGCCGCGCGGGTGCGGAAC
>NZ_JBEZKJ010000021.1:0-115583 GCF_040651675.1 Streptomyces sp. NPDC048415
GGCGGCTGAGCCCTCGCCGGACGAGGACTCGGTGCACGGTGGCCGGTGCCACGGTGATGCCGTGCAGCTTCTGCAGTTCGGCGTCGCGCCCGGCGGGCCCGCCCACGGCCGCCTCCGAGGCCGCGGCCGAGACCACCGCGCCGGCCATACCGCCGGTGGCGTCCGCCGACCTCGCGGCGACCTCTGTGGACACCGGGGCCGACGCGACAGAAGAGGCCGACGAGGTCGACGAGGCTGCCGGGGCCGCTGAGGTCACCGGTGCGGAACAGGCCACTGAGCCCGAAGAGACCGAGGACGCCGGCCCGCGCCGTACGCGTCGTCGTGCCACGCGTCGCGTCTCCGCTCCCGCCGGTGCGCCCGCGCCGACCGAGGCCGCGGAGACCGTGGTGACCGCGGCCGAGACCGAAGCAGCGGCCGACACTGTCGCCGCGTCCGCCGAGGCCACCGCCGCGCCCACCGAAGCTTCCCCCGCCGAGGAGCAGGCCCCCGCCGGTCGTACGCGCCGTCGCGCCACCCGGCGTGTCTCGGCGCCCACCGGCGCGCCCGAGGCCGTGGAGGCCGCCGAGGAGCCGGTGACGGTCTCCGCCGCCGTTGAGACGGAGGCGCCCGCCGCCGAGGCCGAGGACGCCGCTCCCCGCCGTACGACGCGTCGTCGCGCCACCCGGCGTGTCTCGGCGCCCACCGGCGCGCCCGAGGCCGTGGAGGCCGCCGAGGAGCCGGTGACGGTCCCCGCCGCCGCTGAGACGGAGGCGCCCGCCGCGGAGGCCGAGGACGCCGCTCCCCGCCGTACCAGCCGTCGTCGCGCCACCCGGCGCGTCTCCGCGCCCGCCGGCGCGCCCGAGGGCGACGCCGCCGACGAGCGTGTGGAGGCGCCCGTGACCAGCAGCGAGACCACGCCCGCCGCGAGCGGTGAGGCCGCGCAGGACGCCGAGCAGGCCGAGGACGGCGCCCCGCGTCGTACGCGCCGCCGTGCCACCCGCAAGGCCGCGGGCGGTTTCTCCGCGCCCGCGCCGAAGGAAGCCGACGAGTCGGCGCGGCGCCCCGGGCGCCCGGCGGTCGCCGTGTTCCAGCCGCCGGTGTTCACCGAGCCGATGTTCCAGACGCCCGAGCGGGCCGCCGCCGCTGCCGCGGCCCAGGCCGCGGAGGTTCCCGAGGCTTCTGAGGTCGTCGAGGTCCCGCAGGCCGTTGAGGCCCCCGAGGCCCCCGAGGAGGGGACGGGCGGACGCAGGCGCCGTCGTCGCCGGGGCGTCGAGGACGAGCCCGTGGCGGTGACTGCGGAAGCTCCCGAGGTTTCCGAGGCCGACGAGGCGGAGGAGGCCGACGAGTCGGCTGAGGACGTCATCGGGGGTGACGAGGGAGAGGAGGAGTCCGCGGGCTCCCGTCGCCGTCGCCGCCGCGGTGGCCGTCGTCGCCGCCGTGGCGAGTCCGCCGAGTCGGACGGCGAGATCGGCGAGGACGAGTTCGCCGCCGAGCAGGCCGCGCAGGACGCCGAGGACACCGCCGAGCAGTCCGCTGAGGACGCCGAAGACGCCGAGGAGGCGGACGAGCGCGAGGAGTCGAGCGGTTCCAGCAGCAGCCGTCGCCGCCGTCGCCGTCGCCGTCGCGCCGGTGACTCCGGCACGGACGTCGAGCCGGGCGACAACGACCCCGAGCGCACCGTCGTGAAGGTCCGCGAGCCGCGCGGCAAGAAGGACGAGCACCCGTCCGACGAGGTGCAGTCCATCAAGGGCTCGACCCGTCTGGAGGCGAAGAAGCAGCGCCGCCGTGAAGGGCGCGAGCAGGGCCGCCGGCGTGTCCCGATCATCACCGAGGCCGAGTTCCTGGCCCGCCGCGAGGCCGTCGAGCGAGTGATGGTCGTCCGCCAGAGCGGCGAGCGCACCCAGATCGGCGTCCTCGAGGACAACGTGCTCGTGGAGCACTACGTCAACAAGGAGCAGTCGACCTCGTACGTGGGCAACGTCTATCTGGGAAAGGTCCAGAACGTGCTGCCGTCGATGGAGGCCGCCTTCATCGACATCGGCAAGGGCCGCAACGCGGTGCTCTACGCCGGTGAGGTCAACTTCGAGGCGCTGGGCATGGCCAACGGGCCGCGCCGCATCGAGTCCGCCCTGAAGTCCGGTCAGTCGGTCCTCGTCCAGGTGACGAAGGACCCGATCGGTCACAAGGGCGCACGTCTCACCAGTCAGGTCTCCCTCCCCGGCCGTTACCTGGTCTACGTGCCCGAGGGCTCGATGACCGGCATCAGCCGCAAGCTCCCCGACACCGAGCGGGCGCGTCTGAAGACCATCCTCAAGAAGATCGTCCCCGAGGACGCGGGCGTCATCGTGCGCACCGCCGCCGAGGGCGCGAGCGAGGACGAGCTGCGCCGTGACGTCGAGCGGCTGCAGGGGCAGTGGGAGGACATCCAGAAGAAGGCGAAGAGCGGCGGCAGCTCGAACGCGCCGACGCTGCTCTACGGCGAGCCGGACATGACCGTCCGTGTCGTCCGCGACATCTTCAACGAGGACTTCTCCAAGGTCATCGTCAGCGGCGACGAGGCGTGGGAGACCATCCACGGGTACGTCTCCCACGTGGCGCCCGATCTGGCGGACCGGCTGTCGAAGTGGACCTCCGAGGTCGACGTCTTCGCGACGTACCGGATCGACGAGCAGCTGATGAAGGCGCTGGACCGCAAGGTCTGGCTGCCCAGCGGCGGTTCGCTGGTGATCGACAAGACCGAGGCGATGGTCGTGGTCGACGTCAACACCGGCAAGTTCACCGGTCAGGGCGGCAACCTCGAAGAGACCGTGACCAGGAACAACCTGGAGGCGGCCGAGGAGATCGTGCGCCAGCTGCGGCTGCGCGACCTGGGCGGCATCGTCGTCATCGACTTCATCGACATGGTCCTGGAGTCCAACCGCGACCTGGTGCTGCGTCGCCTCCTCGAGTGCCTGGGCCGTGACCGTACGAAGCACCAGGTGGCGGAGGTGACGTCGCTGGGTCTGGTGCAGATGACGCGCAAGCGTGTCGGCCAGGGCCTGCTGGAGTCCTTCTCCGAGACCTGCGTCCACTGCAACGGCCGCGGTGTCATCGTGCACATGGAGCAGCCGACCTCCGCCGGTGGCGGCGGCAAGCGCAAGAAGCGCGGCCGTGGTGCCGAGCAGCCGCACGAGCACGAGCACGAGGCCGTGGCCACAGAGACCGCCGAGGTCGATGAGGTCGACGAGATCGAGGTGGAGAGCGAGGCCGAGGTGGCCGCCGAGGCCGCCGCGCCCGCCGCGCTGCCCACGCCCGAGTTCTTCCCGGACGAGGAGCTGTACAGCAGCGCCGCCGAGGCGGAGGCCGCGGCGACCCGTGGCCGTTCGCGGCGCCGGGCCACCCGGCGTGCGTCGGCCCCGGCGGGTGCGCCGAAGGCCGAGGGGCGTCCTACGCGGCGGGAGGAGCGCGCCGAGCGGGCTCCCAAGTCGCGGGAGACCGCCGAGGCCGAGCCCGTCGCGGTCGAGGACCCGGTCGTCGAGGCGCCCGAGGCGCCCGCGCCCGAGCCCGTTCAGGAAGAGGCCGCTCCCAAGGGGCGTACGCGCCGTCGTGCGACCCGCAAGGTATCCGCCCCGGCCGGTTCGCCGAAGGCGGCGGAGGAGGCCGCGGTGACGGTCACGGAGCCGGTCTCCGCGCCCGTCGAGGAGCCTGAAGCCGCACCGGAGGCCGCCGAGCCCGTGGCCGAGCAGGTCGCCGAGGCGCCCGCCGAGAGCGCCGCCCCGGCCCGTCCGCGCCGCCGTGCCGTCCGCAAGGCCACCGCGCCGACCGCGTCCGAGGAGGCGGCCGTCGTGGTCGTCCCGTCGGCCTCGGCTCCTGCCGAGGAGCAGGCGGAGGCCGCCGACTCCGAGGCTCCGGCCGCCAAGAAGACGGCCGCCCGCAAGACGGCCAAGAAGGCGACGGCGAAGAAGGCCGCCACCAAGAAGACCGCTGCCAAGAAGACAGCCGCCAAGAAGGCCACGGCCAAGAAGGCGACCGCGAAGAAGGCGGCGAGCAAGACCGCGTCGAAGAAGACCGCGGCGGCGGAGCAGACGGTGTCCTCCGTCACGGCCTCCACCGACGAGGGCTGAGAAGTCATCGGGGCCGACGCCCCCGGCCCGGCGAATCCGCCGGGCCGGGGGCGTCGGCGTGACCGGTGGCACACCCGCGGGACCCGGGCTGGTTTGACCCTTTCGGCCGGGGACCCGTAACCTTGACCGTCGGCGTGTCCCCTGACGCGCCGCATCCCCGTAAACCTCTTCCTCCCGGGATCAGCGCGTTCGACGCCCTGTGCTTCGGGAGAGGCCGCTCGCGCGAGCCGGTGGCTGGACTGCGGGGTTTCGTTCCGAGCGAGAGAGAGATCCGCGTGTACGCCATCGTGCGCAGCGGTGGTCGCCAGCACAAGGTTGCTGTCGGCGACATCGTTGAGGTTGACAAGATTTCCACTGCCAAGGTTGGCGACACGGTCGAGCTCTCGACCCTGCTCGTTGTCGACGGCGAAGCCGTGACGAGCGACCCGTGGGTCCTTGCCGGCATCAAGGTCCAGGCCGAGGTCGTGGACCACCACAAGGGCGCGAAGATCGACATCCTTCGCTACAAGAACAAGACCGGCTACCGCCGTCGTCAGGGCCACCGCCAGCAGTACACGGCGATCAAGGTCACTGAGATCCCCGCGGCTGCGAAGTAAGGGACTGAGGAGAGATGGCACACAAGAAGGGCGCATCGTCCACTCGGAACGGTCGCGACTCCAATGCTCAGCGGCTCGGCGTGAAGCGCTTCGGCGGTCAGGTCGTCAACGCCGGTGAGATCCTGGTCCGCCAGCGTGGCACCCACTTCCACCCCGGCACCGGTGTCGGCCGTGGCAAGGACGACACGCTGTTCGCGCTGGACGCGGGTGCGGTCGAGTTCGGCACGCACCGTGGCCGCAAGGTCGTGAACATCGTTCCGGTCGCCTGATCCAGTCCCTTTAGGGCTCAGGCTTCGTAGAACAGTTCTTCGCGAGGCGGACCTCACTTCCCCTACGGGAAGTGGGTCCGCCTTTCGCGTGTTTCACCTGAGTAGAGATTTTCCGTACGTAACTGGAGGCACATCCCATGACCACCTTCGTGGACCGCGTCGAGCTGCACGTCGCCGCGGGTAGCGGAGGTCACGGCTGTGCCTCCGTACACCGGGAGAAGTTCAAGCCGCTCGGCGGCCCGGATGGCGGCAACGGCGGCCGTGGCGGTGACGTGATGCTGGTCGTGGACCAGTCCGTCACCACGCTGCTCGACTATCACCACTCCCCGCACCGCAAGGCGACAGGCGGCAAGCCCGGCGAGGGCGGCAACCGCTCCGGCAAGGACGGCCAGGACCTGATCCTGCCGGTCCCGGACGGCACGGTCGTGCTCGACAGGGCGGGCAACGTGCTCGCGGACCTCGTCGGCCACGGCACCTCCTACGTCGCCGCGCAGGGCGGTCGCGGCGGCCTCGGCAACGCGGCGCTGGCGTCGGCCCGCCGCAAGGCGCCCGGCTTCGCGCTGCTCGGTGTGCCGGGGGACACGCAGGACATCGTCCTGGAGCTGAAGACCGTCGCCGATGTGGCCCTGGTGGGTTACCCGAGCGCCGGCAAGTCGTCGCTCATCTCCGTCCTGTCGGCCGCCAAGCCGAAGATCGCGGACTACCCCTTCACGACCCTCGTCCCCAACCTCGGTGTGGTGACGGCCGGTGAGACCGTCTACACGATCGCGGACGTGCCCGGCCTCATCCCCGGCGCCAGCCAGGGCAAGGGCCTGGGCCTGGAGTTCCTGCGCCATGTGGAGCGGTGCAGCGTGCTCGTCCACGTGCTGGACACGGCGACGCTGGAGTCCGAGCGTGACCCCGTCTCCGACCTCGACATCATCGAGGAGGAGCTCAAGCAGTACGGCGGCCTCGACAACCGGCCGCGCCTGGTCGTCCTCAACAAGATCGACGTACCGGACGGCAAGGACCTGGCCGAGATGGTGAGCCCCGACCTGGAGGCGCGCGGCTACCGCGTCTTCGCGGTGTCCGCGGTCGCGCACATGGGTCTGAAGGAGCTGTCCTTCGCGCTCGCCGAACTGGTCGGACAGGCGCGGGCCGCGCGGCCCAAGGAGGAGGCGACCCGGATCGTCATCCGCCCGAAGGCGGTCGACGACGCCGGCTTCACCGTGGTCCAGGAGGAGGACGGCCTCTTCCGCGTGCGCGGCGAGAAGCCCGAACGCTGGGTGCGCCAGACGGACTTCAGCAACGACGAGGCCGTCGGCTACCTCGCCGACCGCCTCAACCGCCTCGGTGTCGAGGAGTCGCTGATGAAGGCGGGCGCCCGCTCGGGTGACGGTGTGGCCATCGGGCCCGAGGAGAACGCGGTCGTCTTCGACTGGGAGCCGACGGTGATGGCCGGGGCGGAGATGCTCGGCCGGCGTGGCGAGGACCACCGGTTCGAGGCTCCTCGTCCCGCTGCTCAGCGTCGCCGTGACCGGCAGGCCGAGCGGGACGATTCGGAGAAGGAGTACGACGACTTCGAGCCGTTCTAGGGGTTTCGCCCGGCCCCGCCGCTCTTCCCTTCGCGTCCTTGGGGGCTCCGCCCCCAAGCCCCCGCTCCTCGAACGCCGGAGAGGCTGATTCTCAGCCTCTCCGGCGTTCGGCATGTCTAGATCGCGGTGAGTCGTTCGTTGCTCGTGCATTTGTCATGCCTATGATGCACTCTGTTCAACGAGCGGGCTGCTGCGCCGTGTGGGCTTCCCGGTGTACAAGGGGCCACCGACGCAAGGGAGTTCGCCGATGACCGGAGCAGTCTCACGCGATCGACGCCGCTTTCTCACCGCCTCGGCCGCCGTGCTCGGCGCCGTCGCCTCCGCCCAGCTGTGGCTGCCCAGCTCCGCCCGGGCTGCCGAAACCCCCCTGCCTGACGGCGTGTTCACGCTCGGCGTCGCCTCCGGTGATCCGCTGCCCGACGCCGTCGTGTTATGGACCAGACTTGCCCCCGACCCGCTGAACGGTGGCGGCATGCCCGACCGCACGGTCTCGGTGGACTGGGAGATCGCCGAGGACAGCGGCTTCAGGAAGCCGGTGCGGCGCGGCACCGCCCAGGCACGGCCCGAGTACGGCCACAGCGTCCACGTAGACGTCCGCGGACTGCGCCCCGACCGGGCGTACTGGTACCGCTTCCGTGCGGACGGACAGCTCTCGCCGACCGGCCGCACCCGTACCGCCCCGCACCCGTACAGCTCGGGCGGCTCGCTGCGCGTCGCGCTCGCCTCCTGCCAGAACTGGCAGAACGGCTACTTCACGCCGTACGCCGACATGCTCGACCAGGACCCGGACGTCGTCCTCTTCGTCGGCGACTACATCTACGAGTCCAAGCCCTCGGCCGCGGCCGTGCGCAGGCACGAGGGCAGCGACGAGCCGTACACCCTCGTGCAGTACCGCAACCGGTACGCGCAGTACCACACCGATCCGCACCTCGCGGCGATGCACGCCAACGCGCCCTGGGTGGTCACCTTCGACGACCACGAGGTCGACAACGACTTCGCCGGTGAGATCCCGCAGGACCCCGACAAGCAGTCGCACGACGCCTTCGTGGCCCGGCTGACCGCCGCCTACCAGGCGTACTACGAGCACATGCCGGTCCGCGCCACCGCGATCCCGAGCGGGCCGCACATCCAGATGTACCGGCGGCTCGACTTCGGACGCCTCGCCCGCCTCAACGTCCTGGACACCCGGCAGTTCCGCAGCGACCAGGCGACCAGCCGGCAGGGCGCCGAGGATCCCTCGCTCACCATGCTCGGCGCCGAGCAGAAGGAGTGGCTGCTGAACGGTCTGCACCACTCGCCGACGCGCTGGAATCTCGTCGCCTCGCAGATCATGATGGCCGAGACCGACCTCCAGGTCGGCGAGGGCAAGCTCTGGTACTACGACGCCTGGGACGGCTACCAGGCCGAACGCAACGCGCTGATGGGGGAGTTCGCGAGCGTCCGCAACCCGGTCGTGCTCACCGGCGACCGCCACCTCACGATGATCAGCGACCTCAAGGAGGACTTCGCCGACCCGGACTCCGACGTCGTGGGCGCCGAGTTCGTCGGCACCTCCATCTCCAGCGGCGGCGACCAGGACCAGGCGGCCTTCCACGCGGAGTGGGACCCGCGGATGGCGGACAACCCGCACTGGAAGTTCATCGACGCCCACCGCGGCTACCACCTCTTCGACATCCGCCGCGACGGCATCGACGCCCAGGTGCGCGTCCCGGAGACGGTGCTCCGGCCGGAGGCCGCCTCCAGCACGCTGGCACGGCTGAGGGTGGAGGCCGGGGAGCCCGGAGTGCAGTTCGCGTGACGCATGTGCCCTGGGACTCACAAGAGTCCCAGGGCATTCTCAGCCTGCCCTCAGGGAGGCTCCTTAACGTCCTCTTACCATGGAGACCCACTGTTCGACCGCTCACACGACGGCCGCTGAGACGGCCGCACCCGCGACGCTGCCCGCCGGGACCCGGCTGCTGCACATAGGCCCGCACAAGACCGGGACCACATCGATCCAGGGCGCGCTGTTCGCCGCGAAGGACGCGATGGCCGGGCACGGCGTCGCCTTCCCGGCGCACAGCAGGCACCCCATGGAGGCCGCCCTCGCGGTCTGCGCCCGGCCCGGCATGATGGGCGACATCCGGCCCACCGAAGGTCACTGGCAGCGGCTCGTGGACGCCGTGCACGCCACCAGGAAGAACACCTCGGTGATCAGCAGCGAGTTCTTCGCCGACGCCCCCGACGACGAGACCATCGCGCGGATCGTCGACGACCTGGGCCAGGAGCGCGCGCACGTACTGATCACGCTGCGCCCGCTGGCGAAGATCATGCCCTCGCAGTGGCAGCAGTACGTGCAGAACGGTCTGCGCATGGGCTACGAGGACTGGCTCGAGCACATGCTGCGCAAGGCCCCCTACGAGAAGCCCAACCCGAGTTTCTGGCGCCGCCACCGCCACGACCGGCTCGTCGAGCGCTGGGCACGGGTCGCGGGCGCCGAGCACGTCACCGTCGTGGTGGTCGACGACCAGGACCGCGGCGGCCTGCTGAGCACCTTCGAATCCCTCCTCGGTCTGCCCGCCGGTCTCCTGACGGAGATGCCGGACACGGCCAACCGCTCCCTGACTCTCGCCGAGACCGAAATGCTGCGAAAACTCAACATGGAATTTCGCGGCAATGGACTGCCGGATGAGATTTATTCGAAGCTCGTGCGTAACGGCGCGGTCATGCATATGAAGAACAGCTGCCTCCCGGCGCCGGACGACGCCCGCATCACGACCCCGGCATGGGCCTTGGAGGCGGCCGGCGGAATCGGCTCGGAGATGGCCGGGCGGATCACCGCCATGGGCGTACGGATCATCGGCGAGCCGGCGCTGCTGTCCGTCGTACCCCCGTCGGAGGGCGCGAAGGGGGAGCCCGCGCGGATCGATCCGGAGGTGGCGGCGCACGCGCTGTACGGGGCGCTCGCCGTGGCGGCCGAAGCTCCCGCGCGCCCGGCCGCTGTCCGTACGGTTCAGCAGACGCCGTCCAGCGAACTCGTCCGCGTCCTCGGGCGCCGGGCGCTCAGGCGCCTCAGGCGCACGTGACGCGTGCCTCACGCGCGGGTGCGGGGGACTTCACGCGCACCTGAGGAGAGCACGTACGAAAAACGTGTGCAGTTACTCACAGCAAATACGGACAATCCGGTCCCAGTTCTCGGAAGTCACCAGCATGCAAGGTGAATAAACGGTTGCGCGCACATATGCAGCAGTGGTCGCTCACCTTGCACCGCAGTAACCGTAAGTGGGAACATTCCCTGGTTCCCTGTCGCCCCAAGGTAGGTCACCTGTGTCTGAGCACTTTGCCAAGCCCCGTACCACCGCAGTGATCCTGGCCGGCGGCACCGGTCAGCGGGTGGGTCTGTCGATTCCGAAGCAGCTGCTGAAGATCGCCGGCAAGGCGGTCATCGAGCACACGCTGACCACCTTCGAACAGGCCGACTCGATCGACGACATCATCGTGCTGATGGCTCCGGGCTATGTGCCGGACGTCGAGAAGATCGTCGCGAAGGCCGGGCTGAAGAAGGTCACCAGGGTGATCGAGGGCGGCTCGACGCGGAACGAGACCACCGAGCGCGCCATCGCGGCGCTCGGCGAGGGGCTGGCCGAGGGCGAGGACGCGAACGTCCTGTTCCACGACGCCGTACGCCCGCTGCTGTCCGAGCGCGTCATAGATGACTGCGTGACCGCGCTCGAGCGCTACCAGGCCGTCGACGTCGCCATCCCGTCCGCGGACACGATCATCGTGACCCGCACGCACGGCGAGGACGGCGAGTTCATCACCGAGATCCCGGACCGCTCCCGGCTGCGCCGCGGCCAGACGCCCCAGGCCTTCAAGCTGTCCACCATCCGCCGGGCCTACCAGGTCGCCGCGAACGACCCCAACTTCCAGGCCACCGACGACTGCTCGGTCGTGCTCAAGTACCTGCCGGACGTGCCGATCCACGTCGTCGCGGGCGACGAGTACAACATGAAGGTCACCCAGCCCGTCGACGTCTTCATCGCCGACAAGCTCTTCCAGCTCGCCTCCACCGCCGCGCCCGAGCAGGCCGACGAGGCCGCCTACCGCGAGCTGCTCACCGGCAAGACCGTGGTGGTCTTCGGCGGTTCGTACGGCATCGGCAAGGACATCGCCGAACTCGCCGAGGGCTACGGCGCGAAGACCTACGCGCTGGGCCGCTCCACCACCGGCACGCACGTCGAGAACCCCGAGGAGGTCGACGACGCGCTGTCCACGGCGTACGCGGAGACCGGGCGCATCGACTACGTCATCAACACCGCCGGTGTGCTGCGCATCGGCAAGCTCGCCGAGACGGACAACGCGACCATCGAGGAAGCGCTGAAGGTCAACTACCTGGCCCCGGTGCAGATCGCCCGCTCCTCCTACAAGTACCTGGCCGAGACCAAGGGCCAGCTGCTCCTTTACACCTCCAGCAGCTACACCCGCGGCCGCGCCGAGTACAGCCTCTACTCCTCCACCAAGGCCGCCATGGTGAACCTCACCCAGGCGCTGTCCGACGAGTGGGCAGGCGACGGCATCCGCGTCAACTGCATCAACCCGGAGCGCACCGCGACGCCGATGCGGACCAAGGCCTTCGGCCAGGAGCCCCAGGGGTCGCTGCTCTCCTCCGAGGCCGTGGCGCGCACCTCGCTCGACGTCCTCGTCTCCGAACTGACCGGTCACGTCATCGACGTCCGTCAGCAGGACCCGACCGCCGGGGCCGGCCAGGCCTCCGGTTTCGAGGCGGCCCTGGCCAGCGTCCTGGACCGCCAGGACGGCGTGGCATAATCAAAATCGAATAGTCTTCTTACGGAATTCAGGCCTCTGTGTGTGTGCATTTACCGCGCATTCACAGAGGCCTGAATCTGTAAATTTCTCTTTTAGTACCAAAAAGCTCACTTTCGGTACCAAACCGGCACTCACCCCTCAAGAGCAGGTTTCTTCGTGATTTCCACCGCTATTCGCGTTGCCCGGGTGGGCAGCGCGGCCGAGCTGGCCGCGGCGGCCCTCATGATGCTGGGCTTCCCGTGCCTGATGCTCGCCGCGCTCCTGCCGAGCGTCGCCGCCTTCGCGGCCGCGGCCGCCGTGACGTATCTGGCGGACCACTATCTGCACCGGCGCGGCAGCTATCTGATCAACCGCCTCGGCAAGGTGCGGGCCGGTCTGTCCATAAGATTCCTGATCCGGCAGCTGCTCCTCGTGCTGCTGCTGGCACGGCTGGACCTCTCCGACAGCCTGGTCTTCTACGCGGCCATCGCGTGCTTCCTGGCGTTCTACGGCTTCCAGGCCCCGCACGGCGCGCTGATCACGCTGATCCGGCTGCGCCGCAAGATGCCGGTCGCCACCCGCAATGTGGACCTCGCCTCGCGCCTGCGCATCCCCGACGCGCCCCCGCGCCGGCTGCTGTCCCGGTCGGCCGAGAAGATGCTCCACCTCGACCTGGGTGCCGTCGTCGGTGTCCTCGTCTGCGGGGCGACCGACAACAACGTCTACGGGTTCGCGGGCATAGCGCTCACACTGGCCCTGGGCTTCGGTTATGTCGCGGTGCTCGTCCCGTTCGTCCGCGGCCGGAAGGTCCCGCCGAACGCGGAGAAGGTGCTGGGCGCGGTCGACGACTGGCTGCGCGCCTACCGCCCGGAGACGGTGCTCTACTTCTCGGGCTCCAGGGACTCGGCGTACCAGGTCAACATGTGGCTGGAGACGATGGAGCAGCTGGACACCCGGCCGCTGATCATCCTGCGCGAGCGCGCCATCCTGGAGCGCATGGCGCCCACCACCGTGCCGGTCATCTGCGTGCCCGGAGGGGTGCACCTGATGAACATGGACCTGTCCACCGTGCGGGTCGCGCTGTACGCGGCGAACGTCGGCAAGAACATCCACATGCTGCGGGTGCCGACCATCAAGCACGTCTTCATCGGCCACGGCGACAGCGACAAGCTCGCCAGCGTCAACCCGTTCAGCAAGGTGTACGACGAGGTGTGGACCGCGGGCCGCGCGGGCCGCGACCGCTACGCCATCGCCGACGTCGGCGTCCGCGACGACGACATCGTGGAGGTCGGCCGCCCGCAGCTGGCGCCGATCCAGCCGTGGGGCGGGGTGCCCGAGGGACGTATCCCGACCGTGCTGTACGCCCCCACGTGGGAGGGCTGGGACGACAACCCCGGCAACACCTCCATCCTGCTCGCGGGCGAGAACATCGTGAAGCGGCTGCTCGCCGCCGACCGGCCGGTCCGTGTGCTTTACAAGCCGCACCCCTTCACCGGCACCCGCAGCGCGCAGGCCAAGGCCGCGCACGAGCGGATCACCGCGCTGGTCCAGAAGGCCGCCGCCGAGCGCGCCGCCGATCCGCGCTTCGCCGCCGACAGCGCGGCGCAGGGCGCGGCGAAGGCCGAGCTGGCCCGTATCGAGGCCCGGATCGCCGAGCTGACCGGCGCCGCCGAGAAGGGCGACGAGGCCGAGGCCACCCGTGACGGCATGGTCGACACGGCCAAGCACGCCGAGGTCGCCCGGCTGCGCGCCGAGTGGGACGACGCGTACTGGCGCTCCTTCGGCACCGCCGAGCACCGCGTCATCACGGGCGCCGAGCCGCGCCTGTACGACTGCTTCAACGTCTCCGACGCGATGGTCTCGGACATCTCCAGCGTGGTCTCCGACTTCATCGCGAGCGGCAAGCCGTACGCCGTCACGGACTCCGCGGAACTGGGCGTCGAGGAGTTCAAGCGGCAGAACACCGCGGTGCGTGCCGCCGTGATCCTGTCCAACTCGGCCGCCGAGCTGGGCGAGTTGCTCGCAGCGGTGGCCGACCCGGCCGCCGACGGGCAGGCCGCCGCCCGCCTGGAGCTGAAGCGGTATCTGCTCGGCCCCGACGAGCCGGCGTCGATCGACCAGTTCAACTCCGCTGTGCGGGAGCTGGCGCGGAAGGCCGAGCGGCGCAACATCGGCCAGGAGACCGGGACTTCGGCCGCCGCCGTGGACCTGGCCGGCGCGGTACCCAGGCAGCGCGTGACCGGCGAGACGGACGGTGCGGCGGTCACCGGCTGACCCGACCGACCTGGGCGAGGGGCCCGGCTCCGAGGAACCTTCCTCGGAGCCGGGCCCCTTTCTTACGCGGGCTCTTACGTTCTTCTGTGAGCCTTGGCTGTGAGGACACCGCCGGTTTCCTGTGAGCTGGCTCACGAAATGAGTGCCTCTGGGCAACCCGTCCGTACATCCAACCGTCTTCTAGGTAGCGATTGCGGTGATTAAAGGGAAATGTTCCAGTGACACTTCCCGTAACGAGGGGGAAACGTGACGCAGCCTGATGTGACCGTCATCATCGGGGCGTACGAGGCGATGCCGTACCTGGTCAAGTGCCTGGAGTCGGTGGAGGACCAGACGCTCGACCCGGCCCGCATCGAGGTGATCGCCGTCGACGACGGGTCGACGGACGGCACGGGGGAGTACCTGGAGACGTTCGCCGAGCGTGCGGCCATGCCCGTCACCGTGATCCGGCAGCCCAACTCGGGCGGCCCCAGCGGCCCCCGCAACACGGGCCTCGACAAGGCCCGCGGACGCTATGTCTTCTTCCTCGACGCCGACGACTACTTCGGCCCCGAGGCCCTTGAGCGCATGGTCGCCATGGCCGACGAGCAGGGCACGGACGTGGTGCTCGGCAAGGTCGTCGGGGTCAACCGCACCGCCCCGAAGTCGATGTGGGGCAAGAACCAGCCCCGTACCGACGTCTTCTCCTCGAACATCAAGTTCACCCTGAGCGCGCAGAAGCTCTTCCGCCGCGAGCTGCTCACCCGGCACGGCATGCACTTCGACGAGTCGCTGAAGACCGGCGAGGACGCCCTGTTCACCATGGAGGCCTACCTCCGCGCGAACGGCGTCTCCGTGATCGCCGACCACGAGTGCTACTACCTGGTCGGCCGCGACGACGGCAAGCACCTGACCAAGAGCGGCAGCTACACCCTCCGCTTCGACTCCGCCCGCGCCCTGATGGGCCTGATCGCCGAGCACGTCCCCGCCGGACCGCGCCGCGACGCCCTGATGATCCGCCCCTTACTGATCACGCTGCTCCCGCAGTTCGGCCCGGGCTACCTCAAGCAGAGCGAGAAGGTGCAGCGCCACAAACTCGAGCTGGCCAAGCCCCTGTTGGACGCCTACTGGCACGAGGGTGTCGCCGCGCGCCTCAAGGTCCACGAGCGGCTGCGCCTTCAGCTGGTGGCCCAGGGCAGGGGCGATCTCCTGGTCGACGTCCTGGAGTTCATCAGGGCGAAGAAGGCCCCCGAGGTCCTGCTGGAGTCCCGCGGCCGCAAGGCCTATCTCACCTACCCGCACTTCCGTGACCCGGCCGCGGGCATCCCGGACAGCTGCTTCGTGCCGACCACCCGCGAGACGGTCACGATCGAGGGCTTCAAGCCGCGCACCGCCCACTTCCCGCGACTGCGGCGGGTGGCCCGGCGGGTGCTGGGAGCGCGGCGCGCGGCGGCATAGGGCTCCGGTGCCGCGCCGTCACCCCGTCCGAGGCGCGTCCGCGTCCTGGACCGGCGGGCGGCGCTCGGTCAACTTCGCGTAGATTGCCGGGTGGGGCACCCGGACCGACGCGAGGGGACACACAGCAGGTGGCAGGCGCAAGGCAGACCGCGACGGACGCCCACGGCGACACGGTGGCGCAGGCCCACAGGGAAGCCGTGGCGCAGGCCCACCGGATCGTCGTCAAGGTGGGTTCCTCGTCGCTGACCACCGCCTCCGGCGGCCTTGACGCGGACCGGGTGGACGCCCTCGTGGACGTTCTCGCCAAGGCCCGCAGCGGCGGCGAGAAGGAAGTCGTCCTCGTCTCCTCCGGAGCCATCGCCGCCGGCCTCGCGCCGCTGGGGCTGCGCCGCCGCCCCAAGGACCTCGCCCGGCAGCAGGCCGCCGCCAGCGTCGGCCAGGGCCTCCTCATGGCCCGCTACACCGCCTCCTGCGCCCGCCACGGCGTCCGCGTCGGACAGGTGCTGCTGACCTCCGACGACACCAGCCGCCGTGCCCACCACCGCAACGCCTCCCGCACCCTCGACAAGCTCCTCGCGATGGGCGCCCTGCCGGTCGTCAACGAGAACGACACCGTCGCCACCGACGAGATCCGCTTCGGCGACAACGACCGCCTCGCCGCCCTCGTCGCCCATCTCGTACGGGCCGATCTGCTCGTCCTGCTCTCCGACGTGGACGGCGTCTACAACGGTGATCCCAGCAAGCCCGGTACCTCGCGGATAGCGGAAGTACGCGCCCCCGAGGACCTCGCGCACGTCGACATCGGCAGCGCGGGCAAGGCCGGCGTGGGCACCGGCGGCATGGTCACCAAGGTCGAGGCGGCCCGGATCGCCGCCGCGGCCGGTATCCCGGTGGTGCTGACCAGCGCCGTCCACGCCGCCGACGCCCTCGCGGGCCGGGACACCGGCACCTACTTCCACGCCACCGGCAAGCGGTCCGCCGACCGGCTGCTGTGGCTCCAGCACGCCTCCGCCCCGCAGGGCGCGCTCACCCTGGACGACGGGGCCGTACGCGCGGTCGTCGAGCGGCGAAAGTCGCTGCTGCCGGCCGGTATCGCGGCCGTCGAGGGCGAGTTCACCGCGGGCGACCCGGTGGAGCTGCGCGACAGCACGGGCCGGGCGGTGGCGCGAGGGCTGGTGAACTTCGACGCCAAGGAGATCCCCCAGCTCATCGGCCGTTCGACCAGGGAACTGGCGCGCGAGCTGGGCCCCGCGTACGAGCGTGAGGTCGTACACAGGGACGACCTCGTGCTCCTGCATCCGTAAGACAGACGTTCTGCGCCACCCCCGCGACCGCTGCCCACCGCACCCGTAAACGGCCGATTCCGCCGCCCCCGGCGGGGGACGTTCCGTAAAACCGCCACACGAACGCGCCCCACCTGCTCAACTTTGAGGCAGGGAGAGTCCGGGATTCGGTACGACCACTGCGTAAAGGAGGCCGTCGTGAGACGAGTGCGCCCTGGGGCGGCGGCGTCCCGCGGTGGCCCCGCCTCCCGTGCGGGTGGAGCCTCGTCCCGTGCGGGTGGTGCCGCATCCCGTGCGGGTGGCGAGGAGCGGGCCCTGACGAGCGTCGCGGCCGGAGACACGTACGAGGGCGAGAGGCCGGCGGAGCAGCCGCGGCTGTGGCACGTCACGCTGAGCGTCTCGGGCGGTGAGGCCCCGCTGCACGAGGTCAGGCGCGGTCTCGAACAGCTCGCCCACGACCACCCCTTTTTGCTGACCAGCCGGTACGCGGGCGACCACGCGGAGATCCGCTACTGGGAGGAGGCCCGCGATCTGCACGACGCGGCGGCGGTCGCGCTGCGCCTGTGGGGCGAGCACCGCCAGACCGCCAAGCTGCCGCCCTGGGAGATCGTCGGCCTGGAGGTCATCGACCGCGAGACCTACCACCAGCGGATCGCGGAGGGGTACGGACCGCTGCCGGCGACGCCTGTCGGAGTTCACCCCTTTTGAGGCTGTCTCGCGCTTTGGGATAGCCGGTGAACGGGCCCGCCCGGCGCACTACCCTTCCCTCATGACCACGCTCTCGCCGTACGACTCGATGTCCCCGGTCACCCAGGCCGCCTATCGCGCGAAGGCCGCCGCCGCCGACCTGGCCCCGCTGCCGCGGGCCGAGAAGGACGACGCGCTGCTCGCCATCGCGGACGCCCTGGAAGTCCGTACGAGCGAGATCGTCGCGGCCAACGCCAAGGACATCGAACGCGCCCGCGAGGCCGGCACCAGCGAGACCGTCATCGACCGGCTCACCCTGACGCCCGAGCGGGTGCGCGCGATCGCCTCCGACGTCCGCGACGTCGTGGCGCTGCCCGACCCGGTCGGCGAGGTCGTCCGCGGCTCGACCCTCCCGAACGGCATCGACCTGCGCCAGGTCCGCGTCCCGCTCGGTGTCGTCGGCATCATCTACGAGGCCCGCCCGAACGTGACGGTCGACGCCGCCGCGCTGTGCCTGAAGTCCGGCAACGCGGTCCTGCTGCGTGGCTCGTCGTCCGCGTACGAGTCGAACACGGCCCTCGTACGGGTGCTGCGGGACGCCGTGGGCGGAGCCGGGCTGCCCGCCGACGCCGTACAGCTCGTGCCCGGAGAGAGCCGCGAGTCCGTGCGCGAGCTGATGCGCTCACGCGGCCTGGTCGACGTCCTCATCCCGCGCGGCGGCGCCTCGCTGATCCGCACGGTCGTCCAGGAGTCCACCGTCCCGGTCATCGAGACCGGCACCGGCAACTGCCATGTGTACGTCGACGCGCACGCCGACCTCGACATGGCGGTCGACATCCTGATCAACTCCAAGGCCTCACGGCCAAGCGTCTGCAACTCCGCCGAGACGCTCCTCGTCCACCAGGACATCGCCGCCGCGTTCCTGCCGCGCGCCCTGGACGCCCTCGCGGACGCCGGAGTCACCGTGCACGCCGACGAGCGTGTCCTCGCCTACGCCAAGGACACCAAGGCCACCCTCGTCGAGGCCACCCCCGAGGACTGGGAGGCCGAGTACCTCTCGTACGACATCGCGGCCGCAGTCGTCGACTCGCTCGACCGGGCCGTGGAGCACATCCGGCTGTGGACCTCGGGCCACACCGAGGCCATCGTCACCACCTCGCAGCAGGCCGCCCGGCGCTTCACCCAACTGGTCGACTCCACGACGGTCGCCGTCAACGCCTCGACCCGCTTCACCGACGGTGGCCAGTTCGGCTTCGGCGCCGAGATCGGCATCTCCACCCAGAAGCTGCACGCGCGCGGGCCGATGGGGCTGCCGGAGCTGACGAGCACCAAGTACATCGTGACGGGCGACGGACACATCAGGCCCTGAGCCCCGCCCCGGCCAAATCGTCTCGTCAGGTGGATGAATTTCCATACCGTCTGCCCAAATTGACCCCCCAGGTCTACTCTGGATCCGTGCCGGAGGACGTGGGGGGTACGCCGTTTCCTGACGGCTGGGAGCCCGACGACGACCGCGACCGCGGGGGTGCGGACGAAGAGTTCGCCTCCGTGGTCTTCGACGAGGACTTCGTACGGGCGGCGGTGATCCACGAGCCGACCGCCGTGGAAAGACTCCTGGCCGCCGCCCAGGCCCGCGCGGAGGCATCCGAGGCCGAGGCCCGCCGGGCGCGCACCCGCCGCACCCGCGGCGACGACGAGCGCTACGAGGACGGCTTCGGCCCCGACGACCGTGGCGATTTCGGCCATGATCCCGACCTGGACGACACAGACACACTCGAAGGCCGCTACGGCGCCGCAGGGACGTACGGCAGGCCCTATGGGAAACAGACCCGCTGGCACCGCCCCGTCGCCTGGATCCTCGCCCTGGTAATGGGCATCGGCATGGTCGCCCTCGCCTTCACGGCGGTCTACCGAGGGGCGTCTTCCGGACACCAGGACCAGCCGCCCCTGCCCGCCTCGACGGGCCTGGAGCAAGGCCAGGACAAGGTCACCGGCACCGGTCCCTCCGCTTCGGCCGACTCCGCCCAGCCGGCGCTCTCGGCGGTCCCTCGAACACCGTGACGACGATCCCTCGAACGGCGGCACGCTTCTGGTGAGAACCTGTCAGAACTTGTCGTGTACCAGGGCGTTTACGTGAGCTCCGGGAGACCTACTCTGAAGGTATGGGCGGGCCTGGAGACCCACCTGAGGGGACACCCGAGGGTGTCCCCACTGGTGGAGAGGACGAGTACCGATCCGTCGTCTTCGACGAGTCGTTCGTCCGTGCTGCCCGCCTCCAGGAGTTCTCCGCCCGCGAGCGCATGGCCGACCACGCCCCGGCGGTACGCCGCCGCCCGGCCCTGCAGCGCGGACTGTCCCGGCAGGCGCTGATCCTCGTCCTGCTGATCGCCCTCGCCTTCGGTACCGCGATCTACATGGGCGTACGCCACCCCTACCAGACCCCCGTCGCCCAGCCGCCCGAGCCGCTGCGGATGACGGTCATACCGCTCGCCCCGCAGACCGCCGTGCCCGGCTCCACGAGCACCGACGGGCTGTACGCGCACAGCCCGGCCGCCCAGTTCCGGGTCGGCGCCGAGGGCATCAACCTGCCCGCCTCCCGGCGCACCACGCATTTCTCCGACAGCCAGGTCGTCACCGCCCTGACCACCGCCAAGGACTACCTGGTCGAGTCCTCCCTCGACCCGGAGGTGCTCACCGGCGGCGCCACCCGGCCCGTACGGATACTGCTCGACCCGCAGCAGCTCGACCAGTTCGACCAGAGCATCGACCGCCCGACCGCCGACGGACGGCACGCGCCCACCGGCTGGCTGGTCCGCTTCGACTCCACCCGCGCCCAGCTCGCCGACAAGAAGATCCGTGTGCAGGGCACCCTCCAGGCCACCGAGTTCGACTCGAACACCCTCGAGGTCACCACCGACCACACCTTCGTGTACGCGCTGAGGCCGACGGGATCGGACGCGAAGGCGCAGGCCTCGCTGTTCACCGTCCGGCGCGAGCTGCAGTTCCGCTTCAACCGCGACGACCTGCGCATGCACCAGGCCGAGCTGGTCGTCTCCTACGTCCAGGCCGGCCCGCTCGCCTGCTCCGAGGACTCGGTGAGCCGGCTGCGTCCGCTGCTCGCGGGACAGACGGCGAAGGCGGGCGGCCCGGCCGGCACGGACCCGTACGCGACCGGGGGCGCCACGGCACTGTGCGGATCGCTCGCGACGAGCGCGCAGCCGAAGCTGTAGGTCTGTGGCAGTGACGGCTACTCGTCGTCCCCAGGGGCTCCAGGCGCTCCAGGGGCCCCGTTCGGGGGCGGCTGGTCCTGAGGTGCGTTCTGGTCCTTCGACGCGCCGCTCGCGAAGCCGCCGAAGCCGCGTCGTACCCGGCCTCCGAGGTCGCCCGCGCCTCCCGCGAGGTCGTTGACCAGCTTCATCAGCGGGTCCTTGGAGCTGCGCACGTCGCTGGCATAGCTGGCCGCCGACTGCCGGAAGGAGTCCGAGACCGAGGTGTCCTTGTCCTCGGTGCGCCGCGGGTAGTGACCGTCCATGATCCGCTGGTAGTCGCGGGACTCGGCCCACTTCTTCAGCTCGCCCGCGCGGACCGTGGTGAACGGGTGGGTGCGGGGCAGCACGTTGAGGATCTTGAGCACGGAGTCGCGCAGGTCGCCCCCGGCCTCGTACTCCTCGGCCTGCGCGAGGAACGCGTCCACGTTCATCTCGTGCAGATGGTTGCCGCCCGCGATCTTCATCAGGCCGCGCATCGAGGCCCGCAGATCCTGGCCGACCAGGAGCCCGGCACGGTCCGCGGACAGCTCCGACTTGCGGAACCACTCGCGCAGCGCGGTCACGATCGCCATGATCGCCAGGTTCCCCAGCGGGATCCAGGCGACCCGGAGCGCGAGGGCGGTCAGGAACAGCAGGATCGTGCGATAGACGGCGTGGCCGGACAGCGCGTGTCCGACCTCGTGCCCGACGACCGCCCGCATCTCCTCCTCGTCAAGCAGCTCGACCAGCCCCGTGGTCACGACGATGATCGGCTCGTCCAGGCCGATGCACATCGCGTTCGGCTGCGGGTCCTGGGTGACGTACATCGGCGGGACCTTCTCCAGGTCCAGGATGTAACAGGCGTCCCGCAGCATGTCGTTGAGGTGCGTGAACTGCGCGTCCGAGACGCGCACCGAGTCGGACAGGAACAGCAGCCGCAGGCTGCGTTCGGGCAGCAGACCGCTGAGCACCTTGAAGACCGTGTCGAAGCCGCTGAGCTTGCGCAGGGCCACCAGGGCTGAGCGGTCCGCCGGGTGTTCGTACGCCCGCGAGGAGATCCCCTCGAAGCGCCTGCGCTGCCTGCTCGGCACGTTCTCGTGCCCGTTCTGCTCGTGATCGGACATGTGTTCCCCCATGTGCGTCTGAGTGCCCTATGCGCCCCCAAGGCAGAGCCCAGCCTAGGCGGATATACCGTGGACGGGCAGTACAGAGAAGGAGTCGTACGCCATGGAGCACATCCCCGCAGCCAGCTGGCTCACCGAGGCCGCGAACGCGGCAGACAGGCAGGGCCCGGGCAATCTGCTCCGCGTCGTGCTGATCGTGATGGTCGTCGGAGTGGTCCTGACCGCCTGGTTCCTGCTGCGCGGGTACAAGCGGGACGACTGAGACCCCGCGTATCCCCAAGGCGCGTGCCCGGCAACCGGTGTCCCCAACGGCGGAGTCGGCGTGATCGCGGCCCAGACCCCCGCATACGATGGGCCGACGTCTTTATCCCGCCCACACCGGATAGGTCCTGCCGAGATGAGCTTTCACAGCACCGCCGCACAGTTGGTCACCGTCGCCGCCGAGGGCGAGAAAGGCGGCAGCCACGAGAGCCTCAGCCCCTTCCTGACCGGCGGCGGCGCCCTCTTCATCCTGCTCCTGCTGCTGTGGATCACCACGCGCTTCAACCGGGACCGCTGAGCCCCGCCGGGCCCGCTCGGGGCCCCCTGTCGACCGGAGCCCGCAGGCCGGGCCGGTAGGGTCTGCACGCATGGGAGAGCAGGACATGCCTACCGGTCCGGCGAGCGACACGGAGAGCGGCGTCGGTGGCACCGCCACGGGTGGCGCGGCCAGGCGTCTGACGACCGGCCCCGGAAACGGCCCCTCTAATCCGGGCAAGCGCCGGCTCGGCGTCATGGGCGGAACGTTCGACCCGATCCACCACGGGCACCTCGTGGCGGCCAGCGAGGTCGCCGCGCAGTTCCACCTCGACGAGGTGGTGTTCGTGCCGACCGGGCAGCCGTGGCAGAAGACCGACCGCAAGGTCACCCCGGCCGAGGACCGTTATCTGATGACGGTCATCGCGACCGCCGAGAACCCGCAGTTCTCGGTGAGCCGCATCGACATCGACCGCGGCGGCCCCACCTACACCACGGACACCCTGCGCGACCTGCGCGCGCTCAACCCCGACACGGACCTCTTCTTCATCACCGGCGCCGACGCCCTCGGCCAGATCCTCACCTGGCGGTACACGGAGGAGCTGTTCTCCCTCGCGCACTTCATCGGGGTCACCCGGCCCGGCCACACGCTGACCGACCCGGGACTCCCGGAGGGCGGTGTCTCGCTGGTCGAGGTTCCCGCGCTCGCCATCTCGTCCACAGACTGCCGTGCGAGGGTCGCCAAGGGCGATCCCGTCTGGTATCTGGTGCCGGACGGTGTGGTGCGCTACATCGACAAGCGCGAGCTGTACCGCGGCGAGTGAGCCGAGAGGGGCACCGGTGAACGACCGATACGACGGATACGTGGGCGGCGACCAGTACGAGCTCGTCGGCTACGACGAGTTCGGGCAGCCTGTGTACCGACAGGTGCCGCAGCAGCCTTCCCAGGGGTACGACTCCTACGCGCAGCAACAGCACTCACAGCAACAGCACTCACAGCAACAGCACCCACAGGGCTACGGCTACGACCCGTACGCGACGGGGCAGCAGCAGCCCGTGCCGTCGTACGACACCGGTCAGCAGCAGCCGTCGTACGACACCGGTCAGCAGCAACCCGTACCGCCGTACGACTCCTACGAGCCGTACGGCACCGCCGCCACGGGGACCGCGTTCGACCCCTTCGGGCAGACCGCGAGTACCGGGCAGCAGCCGCGGGTGGCCGAGCAGACCGCGTACATCCCGCAGCAGGCCGGGCCCGCCGAGGACAGTGAACCCCGGGCCGACCGGGACTACCGCACCGAGCAGTTCGCCTTCGTCGAGGAGCAGGAAGCCGAGTCCGAAGACGTCATCGACTGGCTGAAGTTCACCGAGAACCGCACCGAGCGGCGCGAGGAGGCCAGGCGCCGCGCCCGCGGCCGGATCGTCGCCCTGGTCGTGGTGCTCGCCCTGGTCGCCGTCGGCGGCGTCGGCTACCTCTGGTACGCGGGCAAGCTGCCCGGCACCTCCTCCGACGGCAAGTCCGCCGCCACGACCCCCGTGGGCGCCCAGAACCGCGACGTGCTCGTCGTCCACCTGCACAACACCAAGGGCGGCGGCACCTCCACGGCGCTGCTCGTCGACAACACCACCACCAAGCAGGGCACCACCGTCCTGCTGCCCAACTCCCTTGCCCTGACGGGCGACGACGGCTCGACGACCACACTCGCCAAGTCCGTCGACGACGACGGCTCCTCCGGGACACAGGACGCGATCGACACGGTGCTCGGGACCAACATCCAGGGCACCTGGCGCCTGGACACCCCCTACCTGAACAACCTCGTCGAGCTCGTCGGCAACATCGACGTCACCACCAACGCCGACGTGCCGGACCCCGACTCCAAGAAGAAGGGCGATGCGCCCCTCGTGAAGAAGGGCGCGGACCAGACCCTCAGCGGCAAGATGGCCGTCGCCTACGCCACCTACCGGGCCTCGGGCGAGGCCCAGAACGCGCAGCTGGAGCGGTTCGGACAGGTCATGCAGGGCGTGCTGCGCAAGCTGTCCTCCGACAAGCAGGCCGCGACCACCACCGTGCAGACGCTGGCCCAGATCCTCGACCCGCCGCTGACCGACCAGGACCTCGGCGCCTTCCTCGCCAAGCTCGCCGACCTCGCCAAGGGCGGCGACTACAAGACCGCGCTGCTGCCCGTGCAGCAGGACGGCACCCTCAGCGCGAGCGCCTCCGACAGCGTGATCAAGAACGTGCTCGGCGGTACGGCGAAGAGCCCACAGGCCGGGGACGCCGTCCGGGTCGGCATCAGGAACGCCACCGGCAGCAAGGCCGCCACCGAGCAGGCCCGTGTCGTCCTGGTCAACGGCGGCTACACCTTCCTCGACTCCGGCACGGCGGGCGCCGCCCAGAGTGTGTCCCGGATCACCTACGCCGACGCCGGCAGGAAGGACGACGCCGCCGAGGTCGCCAAGACCCTGGGCCTGCCCGCCGGCGCCGTGAAGAAGGGCACGGTCACCTCCAACGCGGACGTGTCCGTGGTGCTCGGCCAGGATTACAAGACCTCGTCCTAGGCGCGGCCTGGGGCAGGTCCCGGGACTTCCCGGGACTTCCCGGGACTTCCCGGGGCGTCACGGGGCGTGCGCGGGCGTGTCCGTGGTGCTCGGCGAGGACTACGAGACCTCGTGCTAGGCGCGGCCCGGAGCAGGTCCCGGAGCAGGTCCCGGGGCGTCACGGGGCGTCCCGGGGCGTGCGCGGATGTGTCCGTGGTGCTCGGCGAGGACTATGAGACCTCGTGCTAGGCGCGGGCCGGGGCAGGTCCCGGGGCGTCACGGGGCGTGCGCGGATGTGTCCGTGGTGCTCGGCGATGACTACGAGACCTCGTGCTAGGCGCGGCCCGGGGCAGGTCCCGGGCGGTCCCGGGGCGTGCGCGGAGAAACGCGTGGGGTGTCGTCGGCGGTCCGTGAGACCCTTGAGTCATTACTGACCGCCGACCGAAAGCCGCGTAGTGACCGCCACGGACCGCTCCATCGAGCTCATCAAGACCGCCGCGCAGGCGGCCGCCGACAAGCTCGCGCACGACATCATCGCCTACGACGTCAGCGATGTTCTCTCGATCACCGACGCCTTCCTGCTGGCGTCCGCCCCCAACGACCGCCAGGTCAAGTCGATCGTCGACGAGATCGAGGAGCGGCTGAACAAGGAGCTCGGCGCCAAGCCGGTGCGCCGCGAGGGCGACCGCGAGGCCCGCTGGGTGCTGCTCGACTACGTCGACATCGTGGTGCATGTACAGCACAGCGAGGAGCGCGTCTTCTACGCCCTGGAGCGGCTATGGAAGGACTGCCCGGAGCTGGACCTGCCGACCGAAGCCAAGGCGACCCGTGGCAAGGCCGCCGAGCACGCCAAGCTCCAGGCCGAGGAGGACTCCGCCGAACTGGGGGAGCTGCGGTGAGCGCCGGGGCCGACAGGAAGCCGGGCCGGGGCCGCCGCGTCATCCTCTGGCGGCACGGCCAGACGTCCTGGAACGTGGAGCGCCGCTTCCAGGGCACCACGGATGTCGAGCTCACCGAGACCGGCGTCGGGCAGGCCCGCCGCGCCGCCCGGCTGCTCGCCTCCCTCAAGCCGGACGCGATCGTCGCCTCGGACCTGCGGCGCGCCGCGAACACGGCCGCCGAGCTGGCCGTGCTCACCGGCCTCGACGTCACCCACGACGAGGGCCTGCGCGAGACCTACGCGGGCGTCTGGCAGGGCCTGACGCACGAGGAGATCATCGGCCGGCACGGCGACCAGTACGCCGCCTGGAAGCGCGGCGAGTCGGTGCGCCGCGGCGGGGGCGAACTGGAGACCGAGGTCGCCGACCGCGCCGCCCCCGTGGTGCTGCGGCACGCCGACAAGCTCCCCGAGGACGGCACCCTCGTGGTCGTCAGCCACGGCGGCACGATCCGCACCACGATCGGCCGCCTCCTCGGCCTGGACTCCCACCACTGGGAAAGCCTCGGCGGCCTCTCCAACTGCTGCTGGTCCGTCCTCGGCGAGGGCGCCCGCGGCTGGCGGCTGCTTGAGCACAACGCCGGCACCCTGCCGGAGCCGGTGCTCGGCGACGACGACTGAGCGGCACCGAACGGCCCCTGTCCGGTCCCGTGGACCTGGCTGGACCGGATTTCACTTTCCGGCTGGTCGCAGGCTAAAGTTCTTCTTGTTCGGCCCGCGGAGCGGGAAGAACGCGCGGGGCTATAGCTCAGTTGGTAGAGCGCCTGCATGGCATGCAGGAGGTCAGGAGTTCAATTCTCCTTAGCTCCACAGAAGAACGGTCCGTACGAGATTTCGTACGGACCGTTCGCGTTTTTACGCCCAGGTGACGAGCCGCTTGGGCCGCTCCAGGACCGCGGCGATGTCCGCCATGACCTTGGAGCCGGGCTCGCCGTCCACCAGCCGGTGGCCGAAGCTCGGCGCGAGGGTGGTGACCCGGCGGCGAGGATCGCGGCCGCGCCGGGCTTGAGGACGGGTGCAGGCACGGTCGCGCCGGGCACGCCGAGTGTGATCGGCGGCACTTGAGCCCCGCTCGCCATGGCCTGCAACGCCAGTTGGGGGGCCCGCTGGGGCGCATGCGTTTTTCACGCTTCGAACAGGTGGGGATTCACAGCCGGTTGATGATCCGTGCACTGCCCCCGGGGCCCGCTCGCCCCCGATCATGAGGACATCAATGCGACCCAGCTCATGCGGGAGGAGTCCGACATGGACATCAAGATCCTGGGGTCCTTCGAGGCGACGGAGAACGGGGTCGCTCTGCTGCCGACCGCGGGAAAGCCGCGTCAGATCCTCGCCCTGCTGGCCCTTCAGGCCGGCCAGGTCGTCCCCGTGTCCACACTGATGGAGGAGCTGTGGGGCACCAAGCCGCCGCGCAGCGCCCAGACGACGCTGCAGACGTACATCCTGCAGCTGCGCAAGCGCGTGGCGGCCGCGCTGCCCGACAGCGGCCCGCGCAGCGCCAAGGACGTGCTGGCCACTCGGTACGGCGGCTATCTGCTGGACATCACACCCGAGGAGGTGGACGTCTACGCCTTCGAGCGGATGACCGCCGCGGGCCGGCGAGCACTGGATCTCGGAGACCATGAGACCGCGTCACGGCTGCTGAGGTCGGCCCTCGCCGTGTGGCGCGGCCGTGCCCTGGTCGATGTGTACACCGGGATGCGGCTGAGCGTGGAGGTGACCCGGCTGGAGGAGAACCGGCTGGTCGCCGTCGAGTCCCGGATCGAGGCGGATCTGGCCCTGGGCCGGCACCACGCGCTGCTCAGCGAACTCGCGGTGCTCGCCGCCCGGCACCCGATGCACGAGAGCCTGTGCGCCCAGTACATGGTCGCGCTCTACCGCTCCGGTCAGCAGTGGCAGGCCCTCGAGGCCTTCACGGCGCTGCGCGACTGCCTCGTCGAGGAGTTGGGCGTGGAGCCGTCCCCGCGGCTGCGGGAGCTCCAGCACGCGATCCTCGTCTCCGACCCTCAGCTGGACCGGTTCACCTCCCGCGCCGAACTGACAGTCTGACGCCGCGCGGACCCCGGTCTCTCCGTCTGCCGCCTCCCTCCGCAGGACGGGAAGGGGGTAGGGGCGGCGGGGGCGAGAACGCCCGAAGCACCCGCCCCCATGCTCACGCCAGGAGCCAGCGATGCTCTCGTCCCTCAAGGCCTTCAACCTGCTGGTGATGTTCCTGCTGGAACTCGCGGTGTACGCGGCGGTCGCGCTGTGGGGATTCACCGCGAGCGACAAGTGGATGCTCAAACTGCCCCTCGGCGTCGGTGCGCCGGCCACCATGATGGTGGTGTGGGCGATGTTCGGCTCGCCCCGCGCCTCGCACGCGGTGCACGGGAGCGGCCGGGTCGTGCTGGAGGTGCTGTGGTTCGGCGCCGGTGCCGCCGCCCTGGCCGCGGCGGGCAAGCAGGGCTGGGCGGCGACCTTCGTCGTCGTCTACGTCGTCAACGCCGCGCTGCGGCTGCTGTGGAAGCAGTGACGGTCACCACTGGGGCACGTCGAGGAACTCCAGGACGGCGACGGTCCGCAGGAAACCGACTCCGACGCCCCTCCTGACCAGCAGGCGTCCGACAACTTCGCGTCGGCGTCGTCAAGCGCTTCCTGGAGGACCGGGGAGGCGTGCCTCGTCATTTGCTGCATGACCCGGTCGTACGCGCCCTCCTCCTGCAGGGGGTAGTCGGTCTGCAGGGGGTAGTCGGTCTTGCGGGAGCGCGGGTCGACCGGCTTGCCGTCCAGGAACGGGCCGTCGGTCCAGACCGTGACGCCCCGGTGGATGGGCTCGAGGGAGGAGTCGGAGGAGCTGGTGGTGGACCGCTGCCGGGCGAAGCCGCCCCGGTTGGACAGCACCACGGCGCCGGCGCCGTACACCTGCTCGCTGTCGGGCCGTCCAGGCCGTCTTCGATCTCGGCGATCCGCGAGCGCACACGGGTCAGCGCCGGCGCGTCACCCCTTCCAGCAGCCAGAGCCGCACCGCTCGTCCGCCCGGTGGCGTCCCGCGTTCGCCCGCGAAGGCACGGAACTCGCAGTGCTCCAGGGTGAGTTTCAGCAGGGCCAGGTCCTGCGGCGGGGTCAGCGGGTCGTCGGCGGCGTAGCCGACCCGGACGAGTCCGCTCAGCGGATAGAGCGTCTCCGGGCGCAGTGCCAAGCCGCCGAGCACCTTGGGCAGTAGCTCGCGGCGGTCGGCGCCGGTGACCCGTACCAGGGCGTCCAGGGCGTGCGCGGGCAGCGAGAGCAGCAGTTCCGGTTCGTCGAACAACCGGGCCACGGGGGCGCCGACGAGCTGGACGACGCGGATCCTGGTGTCCGCGAGGGCCGCTCCGAGCGCGAGCCGTCCGCCGAGGTCGAACCCGATGACGCTGGTGCGCTCCGTCAGGGCCACGCGCGTGTAGCGGTCAATGAGCCGGGAGAGCGGCAGGCCCGGGCGGCCGGTGTGGCGCAGGACGCCGGACAACCGCGCGGCGACCACGGCATGGCCTCGGCGCACCAGTCGGGTCAGTAGTGGCAGGCACTCCCGTCCTCCGCCGAGCGCCCCCGTGACGACCACGACCAGGGGGCGCGGCCGGCTCTGGTCGAGACCGCCGCTCCACCACACCGGGTCGCCGCGCGTCATCCCGGTCATCAGGCCCTCGCCGTGACGCCGGGAACCGGGCTGCTCATCGGTCACTCCTCTCACGGCGGCACGGGGCACGCGGCGGCCCACGGGGAAACGGCACGAGTCTGTCCGCAAGCGCTAGAAATCCGCTGAAGTCGCCGGGGCGCAGGATCGAGCGGGGTTCGAGCCGGACGTGAGCCGGCGGGGAGACGGTGCTCGGACGGGCCGTGGCCACGGGCGCGGAGACCGAACGGAGGGGGAGAAGTGGGCAGGAGAAGGGGAGAGTGGGTTAGCCGCCGACTGCTGGGCGGGGCACTGGCCGTGTACCGGGCGCTGATCGCGTTCGGGGCGATCTGGGTGACGCTGCCCGACGAGCAGCTGAAGCTGATCCTGCGCAATGACCACGGCGGCTCCGGGAACGTCGCCGGGAAGGCGACCGGCTCCGGCCGCCGCGACTCCGCCGCGCGACGACCGCCCCGACAGCTGGCCACGTGTCCGCCCCCGGGTCACCCCGAGCGGCTGCGCCAGGACATCCCGCTCAGCCCCCTGGAACGCAGACTGCGCCGCGAGCTGAACCGCCGCTGAGCGGGGCGGACGGCGCGCCGCACGCCTGTCGCGGACGGCGCGTGGGCGCCAAGGTGTCGGGCCTCGCGGCCGGTGCAGCAGGGGAGCGCGGCGTCGACCCTCGCGGCTGGTGCCGTACGAAGAGTGCGGCGTCGGACTTCGCGATCGGTGCGGTACGAGACGTGCGGCGTCAGACTCTGTGACCGGTGCGGTACGAAACGTGCGCCGTCAGACTCTGCGACCGGTGCGTACGGAACGTGCGGCGTCAGACCCCGCGGCCGGTGCCGTACGAAGCGCCGTCAGGCTCCGCTACCGGTGCCGTAAATATGGTGCGGCGTCAGACCCCGCGGCCGGTGCCGTACGAAGCGCCGTCAGGCTCCGCTACCGGTGCCGTAAAAATGGCGCAGCGTCAGACTCCGCGGCCGGTGCCGCAGTAGGGGCGTGGCGTCAGATCTCGGCGTCTGCCCCGCGCGGGTATCGTCGTGTCACACCGTCAGCCGTGACGAGGTTTCCCGGGGTGAGTTGCTCTCCGCGGCCTGGGTCGCGTGTAACGGGACCCGGACGACGAGGCGGAAGACGCCCGGTTCGTCGCCCTCGTCGGGACCCACGCGCAGCCCGCCGCACACCGCGGCGACCCGGCAGGCGAGATTGCCGAGCCCGGTGCCGTTGGGCACGGAGCTCGAGGGCACCGCGCTGCCCGCGCCCACGCCGTCGTTGACGATCTGGAGCTGGACGGTGTCGTCCTCGTCGTCCATGGAGGTGGTGATCGAGCACGTCTTGGGCTGGCTGTGGCGCAGTACGTTGGTCACGCCCTCGCGCAGCACCGTCGCCAGGATGGTGTTGGCGGTCGACGACAGACCGGTGACGGACACGTCGATGTGCGCGTCGATGCCCGCGGCCTTGAGCACGGACCGGGCCGACTCCGCCTCCACCAGCAGCGACATGTCCCGGTACCCACGGGCAACTTCGCGTACGTCGGCCAGCGCCTGGCGCGCGATGACGAGCACCTCGGCGACCTCTTCGCGGGCGCGTTGCGGGTTGTTCTCGATCAGCCGCTGGATGAGCTCGTTCTTCAGGGTGATCGACGACAGGCTGTAGCCCAGCAGGTCGTGCAGATCGCGGGCGAACCTCAGCCGCTCCCTGGCCACCGCCATCCGCGCGAGCTCGTCGCGTGACTCATGGATCGCCGTGGCCAGCCGGGAGAGCCGGGCCAGCGCGAACAGGATCAGCCCGGTGAGCGCGGTGGACACGCCCATGTACATGACGTCCACGAAGTTCAGCGACTGCAGCACCGCGACCAGGGCGGCGGCGCCCACGGTGAGACCGAACGTCACCCAGCCGGCGACCGGCGGCAGCAACAGCAGCAGCGAGCCGGCCAGGAAGCCAGCCATGCCGCCCCACTGCCATCCGAAGGCGACGAGCGGGGTGAAGGTCAGCAGCGCCTGGAGCACCAGGCTCCACGGCACCACCCGGCGGCGCAGGTCCGCCGCCCGGGGAGCGGAATGGATGTACTGGAGCGTGACGAGCAGGAGTGGAACGGTCGCGCTGAACAGCAACTCGGGCCCACCGGGCGTCGAGCCGAGGATGTTGACCAGCTGCATGACCAGAAAGCCCAGGAAGACCACGGCCACCAGGACGGAGGCGATGGCTGGGCTGGGCGCCTCGGAACTGACGGCCGCCAGATCGGGCTCGGCGGAAACTGTTCGCTTGGGCGGAACTCTGCGTCTCGGTTCAGCCTTTTGCGACACCGGACCCCCACTCGTCCTGGATTCCCCCGAATCGGCGTCCGAATCATAACGGAGGTGCGCATCATGTGCAGGCTCTCATTGAAGCCGCCCGCATCATGACCGGTTTCTCCGTGAACGCCCTTTAATAAAGGCGCACTTGCATCCGGTATGCGCCGACAGTGAGGAATTCACACGTCAGACGTGAGGTGATCACTGGCTGGTAGCCAGCCATATTTCGTTAACTCATGCCCAGCACCGCAGCGCGTTCAGCGCCACCGATCGCAAGGACAGCCCGGCGCCATCCGCACCATCCGCGCTCCGCGAGGGTGCACTTCGCGCCACCTGCACATCGGTACGTCGGCAAGGCCGCACCGCATTCCGCACGGCACGGCAGCTCACAGCACGTCGTTCATCGCAGTCGTCCATCACATCTGACGCACCTGATGACCGCTGACGGCATCAGACGACATCCAGGGAGTGACCATGAACCAGTCCGCGTTCGCCGGCCAGGAGTTCACCGCGGTGCTCAACACCCCGGAGGACGAGGTCAAGTTCGCCGAGCTGATGGTGCAGGCATTCCTCGACCCGGCCATCGCCGACCGCTACGCGAGTGCCCCCTCGGCCGTCCTCGGCGAGTTCGGCCTCTCCCTCGGGGCGGACGCCGAGGCTCCCGCACTGCCCCAGGCCATGGAACTCGGCGTCGTCCGCGAGGACTTCACGGACCTCGGCCCGGCCGGCGTCTGTCTGCTGACGTTCTGCTGGACCATCGACACGCTGTCCGCGACCGGCGTCGAAGCGGTGGCGGCGGCCCACTGAGCGAACCGGCACACCCAACACGCGATGACAGGGGGACAGAGCATGCGAGTGGGGTTCAAGAGACACGTACGTGCCGAAGTGGTGCCGGGTGAGGGTACGTATGTGGTGTCCGAACGGGGCATCGTCGCCTTCGACGACAACCGGGTCGCGGTGGTCGCGCCGCTGCTGGACGGCACCAGAGACTTCCGGGCCCTGGTCGCCGACGCGGCCCCCCGGTGTTCGCCCATGGACGTGGCGCTGGCGATCGGCCGGCTCAACGAGGCCGATCTGCTCAGCAGCCGTCTCGAGCCGCAGGCCCGCGAGAGCGCGGGATCACCGGGCCCGGCCTGGACCGCCTCCGCGCAGTCGGCCCCGGCGGCCGGCGCGGCCGCGGCTTACTGGGAACTCGCCGGAGTGCCGGGCCCGTTGAGCTCCGCCGTGGTGCGAGTCCGCGCGGTCGGCGGTGCCGACGCGGGGGCCGCCGCACGGGCGTGTGCCGCCTCGGGTCTGACCGTGACCGACAACGCCGACGACGCCTGCCTGACCCTGGTGGTCTGCGACGACTACCTCGACCCCGCGCTGCGCGAGCTGGACGCGCGGCAGCGCGCCGTGGGCCGGCCCTGGCTGCTGGCCAAGCCGCACGGCACCACCCCTTGGGTGGGTCCCGTGTTCCGGCCGGGCGAGTCGGCCTGCTGGCAGTGCCTGGCCCACCGGATGGCCGGGCACCGCGGCGCCGAGGCCCATCTGCGGGCCCGGCTCGGCCGACGGGTGCCGCACCCGCCGGCGGAGACGCCCGCGAGTCTGCTGCTCGGCCACCAGCTGGCGGTCGCCGAGGGCATGAAGTGGCTTGCCGGGCACCGCTATCCGGGCCAGGACGGCGTGCTGACCTTCGAAACCCTCACCTTCGCCAGCCGGTTGCACGCGCTGCGGGCCCGCCCCCAGTGCCCGTCCTGCGGCGATCCCACTCTGGTGGCCCGCCAGTTGAACGGACCGGTGACCCTGCGCCCGCGTGCCAAAGCCGAGCGCACCGGTTCCGGGCATCGCGCCGTCACCGCCGAGCGGACGCTGCGCACGTACGAGCACCTGGTCAGCCCCATCACCGGAGTGGTCAAGGCGGTTCAGCGTGATGTGCGGGGGCCGGCGGAGTTCAACTCCTTCCGGGCGGGGCACAACCACGCGACGGGCGCGCGCGGGCTGACCGGGCCGGCGTCCCGGCTGCGCAGCGAGAGCGGCGGCAAGGGAATGACCGAACTCGACGCACGGGTCAGCGCGTTGTGCGAGTCGCTGGAACGTCACTCCGGCACCCACCAGGGCGACGAACCCACGGTACGGGCCCGTTGGCGTGACGTGGCCGACCGCGCGGTGCACCCCGCCGACTGCCAGCTCTACGATCCGCGCCAGGGCGCCGAGCCCTTCGACGAGGACGCCCTCGTCGACTGGACGCCCGTATGGTCCCTGACCCGCGGGGAGCACCGGCTGCTGCCCACGGCCCTGCTGTACTTCGACGCGCCCCGCACCCCCGGCCTCGGCTGCGTCCAGGCCGACTCCAACGGCAACGCGGGCGGCAGCAGCCCGGAGGACGCCGTCGTCCAGGGCTTCCTGGAGCTGGTGGAGCGCGACGCGGTCGCCCTGTGGTGGTACAACCGCACCCGGCAGCCCGGCGTGGACCTCGACTCCTTCGCCGAGCCCTGGATCGGCCGGATACGCGCGGTGCACGCTTCGCTGGGCCGCGAGGTGTGGGCACTCGACGTCACCTCCGACTTCGGCATCCCCGCGTTCGCCGCGCTGACCCGGCGCACGAACGGGTCCGCCGAGGACATCCTGTTCGGCTTCGGAGCCCACTTCGACCCGTCCGTGGCGCTGTGCCGCGCGCTCGCCGAGATGAACCAGATGATGCCGGCCGTGGTCGGGGCCGGACCCGACGGAACCGGCTACGGCTGCTCGGACGAGCGGCTGCGCCACTGGTGGAGCACCGCCACCGTGGCCGGCCACCCGTATCTGTCGCCGGACCCGGCGACCTCGCCGCGCACCCGCGCCGACTTCGCCTACGCGCCGAGGGCCGACCTCCTGGACGACGTGACGGCCGTCCGCGCGGCCGTCGAGGAGCGTGGCATGGAACTCCTCGTCCTCGACCAGACCCGGCCAGACATCGGCCTGCCGGTGGTCAAGGCGATCGTGCCCGGGATGCGGCACTTCTGGGCCCGCTTCGCCCCCGGCCGCCTTTTCGACGTACCCGTGGCACTGGGCCGTATCCCCGAGCCGACACCGTACGAGCAGCTCAATCCGGTGTCGATGTTCCTCTGATTCCCTCTCGGTGCTCAAACACTGGAAATTTCACGGAACTGGGCTCGGCCCGATCCCTCCTGACATCAAAATCGCCAAGTACTGTGGTTTCTGGCCAACACCGTGCTGGGGGTACGGGGTGGCCGGAGGGGGTGAACACGCGCTCGTGATCAGGATTCTGATTGCGGAAGACATGCGCATGCTGCGCCGTGCGCTGGTCGAGCTGATCTCCATGCAGCCCGACATCGAGGTGGTGGCCGAGATCGAGTCGGGCGGGGACATCGTGGACACGACGGTGGCCCTCCGGCCGGACGTGGCCGTCCTGGACATCGAACTGCCCGTCCTGGACGGTCTTTCGGCCGCGCAGGAGCTGGACCGGCGGGCCCTCGACACCCGGGTGCTGATCCTCACCAGCCTGGGCCGGCCGAACCATCTGCGCCGGGCCCTGAACGCCAATGTCCGCGGTTTCATGCTCAAGGACGCGGGTCCGGACCGGCTGGCCGACGCCATCCGCGCCATCGCCGCGGGCGAACGGGTCTTCGACCCCCAGCTGGCACTCGCCGCGCTGGACCACGTCGAGTCACCGCTGACGCCCCGCGAGGTGGACGTCCTGCGGCTGGCCGCGTCCGGCGACGACGTGGGCGAGATCGCGGGCACGCTGCATCTGTCCGTGGGCACCGTCCGCAACTACCTCACCACGGTGGTCTACAAGCTGGGTGCCCGAAACCGGGTGGACGCGATCCGCATCGCCCAGTCGTCGGGCTGGCTGTGACGCCCCGCCCCGGTGGGCCCTGAACCGCCCACCGGACAGGGGGCGTTCACGTCCGGCCGCTTCACGTCCGGCCGCTTCATGTTCCGGCCGTGAATTCCTCCCGGCCGTGAATTTCTCACGGCCGGGACATGGTCGATTCACCGGTGATCGGTTTTCGGCTCACTGTTCCGGCGGGGGCACCGCGTGCGACGGTCGACACGTTCGGGGACCACGGGTCCGCGGTGCACTGACCGTTCAGGGAGGAACAGCCATGAAGATCGCCCTGCTGGGCCCCTTCTCCGCGGCCATCGACGGTGTCCCCATCGCGCCCAGCGCGGGCAAGCCGCGCCAGATCCTCGCCCTCCTGGCCGTACAAGCCGGGCAGGTCGTGCCCGTGTCCTCCGTCATCGAGGAGGTCTGGGGGGACGCCGCGTCGCCGAAGGCCCGCATCACCGTACAGACATACGTCCTGCAACTGCGCACGTTCATCGGCCAGGCCCTGGGCGACGTGGCCGCGGCCCGCGAGGTGCTGGTCACCCGGCTCGGCGGTTACGCGCTGCTGGCCGGACCCGACGCCGTCGACGTGCATGTGTACGACCGTCTGTGCGCCGAGGCGCAGACGGCCGTCGAGCGGGGCGACGACGCCCGTGCGGCACGGCTGTTCCGTGCGGCGCTGGACCAGTGGAGCGGCGAGGCGTTCAGCGGCGTGCGTGCCGGGGCCGTGCTCGGTCTGGAGGCGATGCGCCTGGGGCAGAGCCGGGCGGGCGTCCTGGAGCGCTGCATCGCCACGGAGCTGCGGCTGGGCGCCCACGAGCGGCTGCTGTCGGAGCTCGCCGACCTCACCACTCGCCGCCCGCACGACGAGGCGCTGCACGCGCTGTTCATGACGGCACTGGAGCGCTCCGGTCGGCCGATGGGCGCGCTGGCCGTCTACGAGACCGTCCGCGCCCGCCTCGACGAGCAGTTCGGCCTCCTCCCGTCCCCCGGCCTGCGCCGCCTGGAGCGCGAGGTGCGCGACCGCGCGGCGACCGCGGCCCGCGCGTGATCCGTCGCACGGCGGCTGGTACGTGTGGTTGGTGTTGCGGGGGTTGGGGGGGCGCGGTTGGTGCTGCTTCCGCGTTGCGGCGGTCGGGGGGTGCGGTTCGTGCTGCTTCCGCGTTGCGGCGGTCGGGGGATGTGGTTCGTGCTGCATCCGCGTTGCGGGGGTCGGCGGGCGCGGCTCGCGACCCATCCGTGCCGCGGGGCCGGGGCGCGCGGCACGCGCGTGATCCGCGCGTCGCGTGCGTGATCCGCGCCGCGGGGACCGGCGGGTGTGGCTCGCCCGGAGCCCGCTCTCCAGCGTCCCCCTAATCCGCCTCCACCGGCCGGCGTTGTGCTGGTCGGTGAGGGCGTGCGCGGCGGGAGCGCACGGGCCCCGGACGCGAGGGGGAATCATGCGTGTGCTGTTCGCCGCGCGGCGCTCCCTGCCGCATCTGTACGCCATGGCGCCGACAGCGCTGGCGTGTGTCGCCGCCGGGCACGAGGTCCGGATCGCCGCTCCGCTCCGGGCGGGCGGCCCCCGCTGTACGGCGGACTGGGCACCGCGGTGCCGGAACCGGGCTGGCACCCGCACCGTGTGGTGCGCGCCGAACCCGGCGACGACCCCGGCGGCTGGACGGACGGGCGCGTCGTGCGCTGGTCGCCCCTGGGACAACGAACCACCGCGCCCGGCCCGCAGGAGTCGGCCGCTGCCGACGGACTGTGCGTCGACCCGTGCCCCCGGGCCTGCGGACGGACGCGGAGGCCGGAGCGCTGTCGGTACGCCACGAAGTCGTCACCGAGGTCCGGATGCCGCGCTGGCTGGAGCGGCCGCCCGGACAACTGCGGGTGTGTCCGCGGCCCGGCATGGCCGGCACCTCCGACGCCTGGTCCGTGCACCGGGTGCGCCAGGTGACCCGCGCGGTGTTCGGACTCGACGCCGAGCTGATCGCGGTGGTGGCCCAGCCCCAGCGGTACGCCTACCGCGAGGCCTTCGGACGTCAGGTCAGTTTCGCCGGGCCGCAGTTGCTCGGCCCGGTGCCGGCCACCTGCATGGGAGTCGTCCACGAGGGCGGACCGGATGTCACGCTGACCGCCGCCGCCCACGGGGCCCCCAACTGGTGCTCGCCGACACCCGGCCGTCCGGCGACCGGCTGCGCCGCATCGGCGCGGGACACCGTCTCGTGCTGGCCGAAGCACAGGACGCGTCGGACATGACCCACGCGCTGCGCCTGCGGCGGCGGCTGGCCGAACTGCTCTACGGCGGCCGGGCCGTGGCCGCGGCGCAGCGGCTCAGGTCGCAGATCGCGGCGCTGCCGTCGCCGGACGCGCTGGTCCAGCCGCTGGAGGAGATCGCCGCGGGCACCCGGCGGGCCTGCCCGTCGTACCCGCAGGACTATCCACAGGAAGGTGAAGGGGGCGTATGAGCGTGTACGAGGTGGACAGGCCGGCGACGGCACCCGGGTCGGTGAGCGCGCCGGGAAGACCGGTGAACGCACCAGACAGGTCGGTGAGCGCGCCCGACGGACCGGTGCCGGGGAAGCAGGCCGCGGGGAGCGGCGACCGTGCCGCCGGCATGCGGGAGCTGACCGCCGAGCTGGCCGCGCTGCGGGCGCTCGCCACCGCCGGGCCCGGAGAGAGCGCGACCCAGGCGCAGCACCGGCGCGGCAAACTCACCGTCCGGGAACGGCTGGAACTCCTCTTCGACGCGGGCACGTTCACCGAGATCGAGACGCTGCGCAGGCACCGGGCGACCGGGTTCGGCCTCGAAGACCGGCGGCCGTACACGGACGGCGTGGTGACCGGCTGGGGCACCGTGCACGGGCGGAAGGTCTTCGCGTACGCCCATGACTTCAGGATCTTCGGCGGTGCGCTCGGTGAGGCGCACGCCACGAAGATCCACAAGGTGATGGACCTGGCGGAGGCGGCGGGCGCGCCCCTCGTCAGCCTCAACGACGGGGCGGGCGCCCGCATCCAGGAGGGCATCGCTGCGCTCGCCGGCTACGGCGGGATCTTCCAACGCAACGTCCGCTCCTCCGGTGTGGTCCCGCAGATCAGCGTCATGCTCGGACCGTGCGCCGGCGGGGCCGCCTACTCGCCCGCGCTCACCGACTTCGTGTTCATGGTGCGCTCCACCGCGCAGATGTTCGTCACCGGCCCGGACGTGGTGCGGGCGGTCACCGGCGAGCAGGTGAGCCACGAGGAACTGGGCGGCGCCGAGGTCCACGGGGCCCGCACCGGCGTCGCCGGGTTCGTCCACGACGACGAGGAGACGTGCCTGGCCGAGGTGCGCTACCTCCTGTCCCTGCTGCCGTCCAACAACCGCGAACTGCCGCCGGAACTGGACACCGACGACCCGGCGGACCGGCGCTGCGAGGCACTGCTCGACCTGGTCCCCGCCGAGCCGCGGCACAGTTACGACATCCGCGTGGTCATCGGCGAGATCGTCGACGATGGCGACTTCACGGAGGTGCACGAGCTGTGGGCGCCGAACGTGGTGTGCGCCCTCGCCCGGCTCGGCGGCCGGAGCGTGGGCATCGTCGGCAACCAGCCGTCGGTGTTCGCGGGGGTGCTCGACATCGAGGCATCCCAGAAGGCGGCGCGGTTCGTGCAGTTCTGCGACGCGTTCAACATTCCCCTCGTCACCCTCGTCGACGTGCCCGGCTTCCTTCCGGGTGTCGACCAGGAGCGCGGCGGGATCATCCGGCACGGCGCGAAGCTGCTGTACGCGTACTGCAACGCCACCGTGCCGCGGGTGCAGGTGATTCTGCGCAAGGCGTACGGCGGCGCGTACATCGTGATGGACTCGCGCTCCATCGGCTGCGACCTGTCGTACGCCTGGCCCAGCAACGAGATCGCCGTCATGGGCGCCGAGGGCGCCGCCAACGTGGTCTTCCGCAAGCAGATCGCCGCCGCCTCCGACCCGGAGGCGACGCGGGCGCGGCTCGTCGAGGAGTACCGCTCGGAACTGATGCACCCCTACTACGCGGCCGAACGCGGCCTCGTGGACGACGTCATCGACCCCGCCGACACCCGCTCGGTGCTGATCGGCGCGCTGACCATGCTGCGCGCCAAGCACCAGGGCGGTCCGGCCCGGAAGCATGGGAACCAGCCGCAATGACCTCTCCGAAGCGCCTTTCGCCCTTCCCCGTCTCTCCCTCCGCCGCGGACTCGGGCGCGTCGGGCCCCGCGCGGCCGCCGAACCCCGTCCTGATCATCAGGGGTGACCCGACCCCGGACGAGATCGCCGCCGTCACGGCCGTGATCCTCGCGGTGCTGCCCCGCCGAGGCCCCGGCCCGGCGCGGTCCGTCGGGGAGCGGGCCGACCGGCCGAGCAGAGCGCGCTGGTCCCGCAGCGACGGCGCGGCGGACGCGGGGTCTTGGCGGTCGGCGGGGTAGCGGGCGAGGAAAGGCCGCGCCGATCCGCGCGAAGTGCCGCCCGTACGCCGTGTCCCGTCGCCTGAGGTGGGCGGAGTCTTCTCGGCGCGATTTGAGTCACTCGGGGCTGTGGGGCGTATACCTCTACTAAGGCGCCACGCGCTCTTGGCGTGCGGGTACGAGCCGGACACGCCGGCTGCCGTGTCCGGACTGGTACGAAGGCGTCGCTGACCGTATTGCTCCGGCCGTGGCAGAATCAAACGGCCGGAAGGGGGCGCGGCCCGACGGGAGGGAGAAGCGATGCCTGCGAGCATCCTCGAGGAGGTCGACGATCTCCTCGAAGTGGCACTGACACGGAAGAAAGCCACGCTCCTCGACTGCCCTTCCTGCGGATCGGTCCACGTCGCCCAGGTCCTCGGTGACAACGGCGGGATCTCCTACGTGTGCACGGCCTGCGGCCACAGCTGGAGCTGATCGATGGGTGCGCACAGGCGGAAATGCGATTGGTGCGGCAGCGGTACGCCCATCGTCCGCGACATGGAACCGGTCAACCACGACTACCAGTACTGGTGCGAGGAGTGCGCGCGGGCGCTGATCATAAAAGGCGACCCGATCGAGACGTACCGCGAACTGGAGGGCGAGCCGATCTACGGCCGGCTCCTCGACGAGCACTGCACTCTCAAACGGTTCTACTCGTTCGCCACAGCGTGACCCCGACGAGGGCCAGGAAGACGAAACCGGCTCCTACGTAGAGGGCCGACAACGTCAACTCCGTGCCGTTTTGGTGCAGTTCGAGCCTGCCCGGCCCATGCGGCACCCACCACAGCGCGTATGTGCAGAAGACCGCGGCCGTGCAGAGCGCGGCCGCCCGACCGACCGCCGCGAGGACCAGCACCATCGGGACGCACCACACCCAGTGGTGCGACCACGACACCGGACTGATCAGCAGGGCCGTCACCGCGCAGGCGACCGTCGCCCAGGCCCGCCGCCCGCGCAGCTCCGCGGCCACGGCGACCGCGAGACCCGCGGCACCGGCCAGGGCCGCCCCGGCGACCCACCGGCCGCCGGGTTCCGTCGTGTGCAGCAGCCGGGCCAGGACACCACGCAGCGACTGGTTCGCGGTGTCCTCCACGAGCCCGACCCGGCCCGCGTCGAACACCATGCGTGTCCAAAAGCGCGAGGAGTCGTACGGCAGGACGGCCGCCGCCAGCAGCGTCGCCCCGGCGAACGCGACGGCGGCCCCGCGCGCGTGCCGCAGCCACGGCCCTCCTGACCCCCGCCTGATCTGCTCCACGACACCGGTGACCAGCAGGAACACCGCGAAGAGCGCGGGTGTCAGTTTGATCGCCGCCGCGATCCCGATGCCCACCCCGGCACCGAGCCGTCCGGGCCGCCGTGACAGATCCCACAGCACCAGCACGGCCAGCAGCAGATTGATCTGCCCGTACCGCAGCGTCGTCCACACCGGCTCGCACCACACGGCCGCCGCCGCGACCCACCAGACGAGCTCCACGCGCGCGTGGCCGACGAGCCGCAGCGAGAGGGCCACGAACGCCACAAGGAGAGCCAGGTTTCCGGCGGTCGCCGCGGCGCGCATGGCCGCCGTGTCCAGCAGCGTCAGCGGGGTGAACAGCAGTGCCGCGAACGGCGGGTACGTGGTGGGCAGATGGGCCTCGGTCGTACGCAGCGCGTAGAGGTCACCGCCCGCGCGGACCGTCTCGCCCTCCGCCCGGTACACCGACAGGTCGATCATCGACACATGCGCGGCCCGCTGCGCGCACCAGAAGGCCACGAACGACAGCAGGCACACCCCCAGGGCGACGGGCGCACGGCTGCGGACACGAGGGAGCGCGATCACGGTCACGAAGGCCGACACTAGCCCCCGAATCCGTACAGAAGGGAAACGATTTGGTGGTGCACCCGGGGGACCGTGTAATGTTGGCGTCGCCGCCGGGGGAACCGGGCGGCACGGTCAATATGCGGCTCCGCCGCGTGGCCGCGAGGGGCTATAGCTCAGTTGGTAGAGCGCCTGCATGGCATGCAGGAGGTCAGGAGTTCAATTCTCCTTAGCTCCACACTTCTTGAAGGCGGGCCACCCGATCAGGGTGGCCCGCTTCTTCGTGTTCAGCGGCCGCTGCCGAGCGCCCGGCGACCGCGCCCCTGGGACAGCACCGGCAGGTTGTTGCGTGCCGGGGCGGCGGACCGTTCCTCCTCGATGCGCAGGGCGAGCGCCGGGCAGCGGCGTACGGCGCGCAGGGCCTTCGCCTCCGCGTACCGGGGCACCGGCGCCTGCGCGACGGTCGGGAAGCCGTCGGCGCCCAGCTCGAAGACCTCCGGAAGGATGTCCGCGCACAGTCCGTGCCCACGGCACAGCGTCCAGTCGACGTAGATCTTCTGGCGGCTGGGACCCGCCTCCTGCTGCCCCTGGCCGCCCGGGACGCCCGTGGGCAGCTGGCCGCCCTCGAAGAGCGGCAGAACGCCCTCCACGGGCCTTCCGCAGCCGTTTCCGAGGACGTGCGCGGCGAGGTCGTCGGTGAACGCCTTGATCGTCGACTCGATGAACATCGCCGAGCCGTCCGGGTGTGAGCAGGCGCCGCGCCGTTTCACGGCCTTGGCGACCTGCTTGACCGCCTCGAGGGCGGCCGGACCGCCGCCGTTGAGGATGTCCTCGAGGCCGCGCGCCGCGGCGGGCAGGCCGAGATAGCAGGGACCACACTGTCCCGCGCTCTCCTCGGCCAGCCACTGGGCCACCCGCAGGGACTCGCCCAGCGGGCACGTCTGCTGGGTGATCGGCAGGATCGCGCCGGCGCCGAGCGCACCGCCCACCGCGTCCAGGGAATTGCGCGAGACGATCGCCTCGTTGACCGTCGCCGCGTCCAGCCACTTGCCGTGGTACCCGCCGGTCAGCACGCCCTGCGGCATGGGCGGGGCACCGGCGAGCTGGAGCACGTAGCGCAGCGGCACACCGGTCGGTACCTCGATCACCATGGGCCGGGCGACCGCCCCGGAGACGGTGAGCATGACGGTGCCGGGCTCGTCGTACAGGCCGGTGTTGCGGTAGCGGTCGGGGCCGATGCGCGCGGCGATGGCCAGCTGGGCGAAGGTCTCGGCGTTGGACAGCAGGGTGGGCGCGCCGCCGACGCCGATCTGCGAGGCGCTGATCTTGCGGCCGGGCGGGATGGCCGGCCCGCCGTCGATGGACCGGATCAGCGAGGCCGCCGCGCCGGTCACCATCCGTACCGGATTGCGCTGCACGCGCGCGCGGAGCGGGGACCCGCGCCGGTTGCTCAGCCCGCGCTCGGCCAGCGCGGCTTCCATCGACGCCTGCGTGGACGCACGTGTCACCCCGATGACCAGGGTGCGCGCGCCCATGGCCTCCGCGGCGAGCAGCGCGCCGTCCAGGATCAGGTGCGGGGCACGGTTGATGAGCACCGTGTCCTTGCGGCAGGCCGGTTCGTCCTCACTTCCGTTGACGACCACCACGGGGCGGATGCCCTTCTTGATGGCCGATTCGGCGACTGAGCGCAGTTTCTTGGCGAAGGGGAAACCCGCGCCGCCGCGGCCCTTCAGGGAGATCGCTTCGGCCAGGCCCGCGAGCTGCTCGCCGCCCATCGGTTCGAGCGGCCCGTGCACTTTGAGGTGCATCGGGAGATCGAGTCGTTCAACCAGGTCGAAGCCCGACGTGAGCTGCGGAAGTCCGACCACGCGGACTTCCGGTACGTCGGGCAGGGCCTCGTTCACTTAAAAGCCTCCGGAAGGGGCGTTCCATGATTCACCGGAGCCAGGAGCGTCGAAGGCGCCCGGCAGTACTTCAGTCGTGGGACCGCTGTCGTACGTGTCGTTGGTGTTGTACGTGCCGTAGGCCGGGTTCGTCTCACCGGTGTCGTACACATCACTCGTGCCGTACGCGTTCGCGGCCGAATTGTCATAGACAGGGATGTTGTATCCGGTGTCGTTGAGAGGGTCGTACGCCGATTGGGGCGCCTCGCCGACGGGCGGCGGAGAGGGGATGGGCCAACTGCCCGACGTGCTGCCGCTGTCGTAGCGCGGGAGGGAGTCCGTGGCCTGCATGTCCAGGGGCATCTGCATCTGGAAGCGCTGGGTCGGGTCGGGGGCCGGGGTGTCCCCTCCCGGCGTGCCGGACACGGCCCGGTAGGCGGCCGCGAAGCCGGGCATCTGACCCGTGGTGGCGGTGTCGGGCGCGGCTTCGTACAGCGGCGAGGGGGACTGGGTGCGCTGCGGCGGTACGAAGGTGTCCTCCAGGGACTGCCTGGTCGAGCGTGCGGCGAAGCCCGGCAGCGAGGAGTCCGCGGCGGCGGCACGGGATGCCTCCAGCTCCTCGCGCGCGCGGGCGCCGGGGCCGTTGTTCTCCCCGATGATCGCCAGGATCCGGTCGGCGACCCTGCGCTTGACGGGGCCGGAGGCCGAGCGCAGCAGCAGTGCACCCATGACGGCGACCAGGCAGAGGCAGTACAGGACGGTGACGTACGTCTTCGCGGGGCGCCCCGCGTACAGGCCGTGCACCAGGGCCGAGCACCAGGCCGGATAGGCCAGCATGTGCACGGCCCGCCAGCGTGCCGCGATGGGCGCGGGGGACGCGAAGGCGCTGCGCAGGGCGCCGGTGATGGCCGTGAAGATCATGAGCAGGCCGGCCAGTGAGCCGAAGCCGATGAGCCCGTTGGTGCCCGTGACGCCGAGTCCGAAGGGGATCAGCGCGGCGACCAGCGTGGTGTGGTCGAGGGCCAGCTTGACCGTGATGTGCAGCAGGAGGAAGGCGACCGAGGAGACCGCGGTCGTCCGGTGTACGGCCTGGGCGACCAGCCGCTGGCGCGTGTTGAGGAACAGCCGGTCGGTGGCCACGAGGCCCCAGACGACCGAGCAGGTGAGGGCGACCAGCGAGAGCACGCCGGCCCCGAAGTTGAGGAAGTCGCGCAGGCCGTCACCTCCGACCAGCACGATCAGGGGTATGAGCAACAAAGCGGCAGCCGTGAGCGCCCCGTAGGCGGAGCGGCCCGGGCGGGGCAGCGAGCTGTTGTTGCGACGAGGGTTCATGGGGGGTACTCCCAACGGTTCGGGGAAGCGGTCCCGAAGCCGCACTCTAAGTCGAGCCATACCGAGGGGTACGAGGTTTGAGTTATTGCGTTGTTATCAAAGGGTCACGAGGTCTTTGCATTGTCCTGTAGCGTCCGTTACGCGAAGTAATATTTGAATATTATTCAGCTTCTTTTGCTAGTCGGGAGGTGGCAGGGAGGTGGCACGGGGTGCCGGGCGGTCCCGGAAGCTCGTCGCGGGGCGCGCGGGGGCTGCGGTACCCTGACGCCATGCGTGCCGTACGCCTTCTGCTTAGCGAGCCGCGCTGATCAGTCCCGACCGCTGAAGAAATCGTGGCCGGAATCGGCGCGGCGTCCCCTCCTGTGCGAGGGGATTTTTCGTTTCTTGAATGTCGCAGCCGCTGGCAGAGACGATCGATGGAGCTTTGAGGATCATGAGCGAGACGAATACCGCTGCCACCGCCGAGGTGGCCGCGCCGCACCGCTACACGGCCGCCCTGGCCGCTGAGATCGAGGCACGCTGGCAGGACTTCTGGGACGCGGAGGGTACGTACGAGGCGCCGAACCCGACCGGTGACCTGGCCGGGGACCCCGAGCTGGTCGCCAAGCCCAAGAAGTTCATCATGGACATGTTCCCGTACCCCTCCGGTGCGGGCCTGCACGTCGGCCACCCTCTGGGCTACATCGCCACCGATGTATCCGCCCGATACCAGCGCATGACGGGCCACAACGTCCTGCACACCCTGGGATTCGACGCCTTCGGCCTGCCCGCCGAGCAGCACGCCGTGCAGACGGGACAGCACCCTCGGATCACCACCGAGGCGGCCATCAACAACATGAAGTCCCAGCTGCGCCGCCTGGGCCTGGGCCACGACAAGCGCCGGTCGTTCGCCACCATCGACCCGGACTACTACAAGTGGACCCAGTGGATCTTCCTGCAGATCTTCAACTCCTGGTACGACGACGAGGCCGACAAGGCCCGCCCGATCGCGGAACTGGTCGCCCGGTTCGAGAGTGGTGAGCGCGCGGTACCGGCCGTAAACGGCTCCACGCGCGCGTGGAGCGAGCTGAGCGCCGCCGAGCGCGCCGACGTCCTGAGCGAGTACCGGCTGGCGTACGCCTCCGACGCGCCCGTCAACTGGTGTCCCGGACTGGGCACCGTACTGGCCAATGAGGAAGTCACCGCCGACGGCCGTTCCGAGCGCGGCAACTACCCCGTCTTCAAGGCCAAGCTGCGCCAGTGGAACATGCGCATCACCGCCTACGCCGACCGCCTGCTGGACGACCTGGACGCTCTGGACTGGCCCGAGGCCATCAAGCTGCAGCAGCGCAACTGGATCGGCCGCTCCGAGGGCGCCCGAGTCGACTTCCCGATCGACGGCGAAGCGATCACCGTCTTCACCACGCGCCAGGACACCCTGTTCGGGGCCACCTACATGGTGCTGGCCCCCGAGCACCCGCTGGTCGAGAAGTTCACCCCGGGAGCCTGGCCCGAGGGCACGCACGAGGTCTGGACGGGAGGTCACGCGACCCCCGCCGAGGCCGTCGCCGCCTACCGCGCGCAGGCCGCCTCGAAGTCCGACGTCGAGCGCCAGGCCGAGGCCAAGGACAAGACCGGCGTCTTCACCGGCTCGTTCGCGACCAATCCGGTCAACGGCGAGCAGGTCCCAGTCTTCATCGCCGACTACGTGCTGATGGGCTACGGCACCGGCGCGATCATGGCCGTTCCGGCGCACGACACCCGCGACTTCGCGTTCGCGCGCGCCTTCGAGCTGCCGATGCGCTGCGTCGTCGAGCCGAGCGACGACCGCGGCACCGACGCCTCCACGTGGGACGACGCATTCGCCTCGTACGACGCGAAGATCGTCAACTCCGCCAGTGACGAGGTCTCCCTGGACGGTCTGGGCGTCGTCGACGCCAAGGCGCGCATCACGGAGTGGCTGGAGCGCAAGGGCATCGGCGAAGGCACCGTCAACTTCCGGCTGCGCGACTGGCTGTTCAGCCGCCAGCGCTACTGGGGCGAGCCCTTCCCGATCGTCTACGACGAGGACGGCGTCGCCCACCCGCTGCCCGAGTCGATGCTGCCCCTGGAGCTGCCCGAGGTCGAGGACTACTCGCCGCGCACCTTCGACCCGGACGACGCGAACACGTCCCCGGAGACGCCGCTGTCCCGCAACGAGGACTGGGTCAACGTCACCCTGGACCTGGGTGACGGCCCCAAGAGGTACCGCCGCGAGACCAACACCATGCCCAACTGGGCCGGTTCCTGCTGGTACGAGCTGCGCTACCTGGACCCCCACAACGACCAGAAGCTGGTCGACCCGGCCATCGAGCAGTACTGGATGGGCCCGCGCGAGGGCCAGCCGCACGGCGGCGTCGACCTGTACGTCGGCGGCGCCGAGCACGCCGTACTGCACCTGCTGTACGCGCGCTTCTGGTCCAAGGTGCTGTTCGACCTGGGGCACATCTCCTCACCCGAACCGTTCCACAAGCTGTTCAACCAGGGCATGATCCAGGCCTTCGTGTACCGCGACAGCCGTGGCATCGCGGTGCCCGCCGCCGAGGTGGAGGAGCGCGACGGCGCGTACTACTACCAGGGCGAGAAGGTCTCCCGGCTGCTGGGCAAGATGGGCAAGTCCCTGAAGAACGCGGTCACTCCGGACGAGATCTGCGCCGAGTACGGAGCGGACACGCTGCGCCTGTACGAGATGGCGATGGGCCCCCTGGACGTGTCCCGGCCGTGGGACACGCGCGCGGTGGTGGGCCAGTACCGACTGCTGCAGCGGCTGTGGCGCAACGTCGTCGACGAGGTGACCGGCGAGGTCACCGTCGTCGACACCGAGCCTGACGAGGACACGCTGCGTGCCCTGCACAAGGCGATCGACGGCGTGCGCCAGGACCTGGAGGGCATGCGGTTCAACACCGCCATCGCCAAGGTCACCGAGCTGAACAACCACCTGACCAAGGCGGGCGGCCCGGTCTCCCGCACGGTCGCCGAGTCCCTGGTGCTGCTGGTCGCGCCGCTGGCCCCGCACATCGCCGAGGAGCTGTGGCGCAAGCTGGGCCACACCGACTCGGTCGTCCACCAGGACTTCCCCGTGGCCGACCCGGCGTACGTCGTGGACGAGGCCGTGACCTGCGTCGTGCAGATCAAGGGCAAGGTCAAGGCGCGCCTGGAGGTCTCCCCGTCGATCTCCGACGAGGAGCTGGAGAAGGTGGCGCTGGCCGACGAGAAGGTCGTCGCGGCACTGGGCGGCGTGGGGATCCGCAAGGTGATCGTGCGGGCGCCGAAGCTGGTGAACATCGTCACGGCGTAACGGTCTGCGCCGGGTCGGCACCGATGACGTGAACCGACTCGGGGTAGTCCCCTACGGGCAGGTTCGGGGTTCGTTCGGAACTCCGGATCTGCCCGCTGCGTTTACCGTTGAAGAGCGCGGCGGCAGCCGTCGTGCCCGGCCGGAGGAGGAGCGTGGTGGAAGCCGTGATCGCAGTAATCGCCTTGCTCTTCCTGCTGTTCGTGGTGCTCGGCGCGTACGCCACGGTGAAGGTGGTCGGCGCCGCCAAGCGCGGTGTGGACCGCACGATCTCGCAGGCGCGCCGCACGGTCGAGGACACCACGTTGCGCGCCAAGACCCTCGCCCAGCCGGGCCCGCTGGGCGAGGTGGCCCAGCTCCGCCTGAAGCTGCGCACATCGATGCGGGCCACCCAGGACGCGTTGCACGCGGGCGTGGCGGAGGACGAGTCCCTGAAGGAGTCCCTGGGCCTCTTCGAGCGGCTCAGCGCGCATGGGCGCGAACTGGACGACGAGCTCAAGCGCCTGGAGACCGAGCCCGACCGGGAAGCCCTCGCCTCGCGACTGCCCGGACTGCGCGGGCGCACCGAGCGGATCACACAGTCGGCGGACTCGCTGCGCTGGGCCGCGCGCGACCGGGCCCGCCGTTTCGCAGACGACGACCTGGACTCGCTGAGCGCCCAGATAGACGTCGAGGCCGGCGCACTGAGGCACTGGACGACGGAGCCGAGGCCCGCGGCGTCCTGGCCGGAGGCACCTGCGCCGGACGGCGCGGCTTCCGGCGGCCAGACCTGGCCGGAAGGCCCGCAGTCCCGTACGGCCGAGGAGCCGACGCGCTCGGCCATCACCCCGCCGGGCCGACGGCCCACCTACCCCTGGCAGAAGAAACCCCGCCCCGAGAGCACGACTTGATCCCGCCGCTCGAGCACGACGCGATTCGGCCGCTCCAGGTGCAGGTGGGAGGGGCCGGTCTGCCGCCCACCCGTCCTGGCAGGTAACCTCCAGCTCATGTCCCGCCATGTCGCGATCGTCACCGATTCAACGGCCTACCTGCCGCCGCGGACGATGGAGCGCCACGGCATCACAGCGGTGCCCCTGACCGTCGTCCTCGGCGACCAGGCACTCGAAGAGGGCACCGAGATCTCGGCCCGCTCCCTGGCCCAGGCGCTGCAGAAGCGGCGCCCCGTCACCACGTCCCGGCCGAGCCCCGAGGTCTTCGCCGAGACCTACCGTGAGATCGCCGAGTCCGGTGCCACCGGCATTGTCTCCCTCCATCTGTCGTCCGAGTTCTCGGGCACCTACGACGCCGCGGTGCTCGCGGCCCGGGATGCCCCGGTGCCGGTGCGCGTGGTGGACACCGGAATGGTCGCGATGGCCCTCGGGTTCTGCGCGCTGGCATCGGCCGAGGCCGCGGAGGCGGGAGGCACCATCGACGAGGCGGTCACGGCCGCCGAGAAGCGGGCCGCGGGCACCTCCGCGTACTTCTACGTCGACACCCTCGACTATCTGCGCCGCGGCGGCCGGATCGGGGCCGCTCAGGCGCTGCTGGGTTCAGCCCTCGCGGTGAAGCCGCTGCTGCAACTGAACGACGGCCGCATCGAGCTCCTGGAGAAGGTACGGACGGCGTCCAAGGCGATCGCCCGCCTCGAGGAGATCGTGGCCGAGCGTGCGGGCAGCGCCCAGATCGACATCGCCGTCCACCACCTCGCCGCTCCCGAGCGGGCGTCGGCTCTCGCCGACCGGTTGCGGGCGCGGGTGCCCGGGCTCGCGGACCTGCACGTCAGTGAGATCGGCGCGGTGATCGGGGCGCATACGGGGCCAGGGCTGCTGGGGGTAGTTGTCTCGCCTCGGTGAGGCGGGCACTGCTCGGGTGTGCTTCTTGTGGGTGATGGAGTTATCCACAACTGGGCGGTAGTCCACCGGAATTGAGCAAGATCATCGCGCGAGGGGCGAGGTGCCGGACCCTCGTCGCATGGCACTTCGATCACGCTCACGCACCGCCGCGCCGACCAGCGGCCCGGGCCGCGGCCCCCTATCCGACAGCCGCACCCGTCATCGCCGTCACCACCCGCGAAGCCGGACCCGACGTCACGAGGCGTCGGCCGAGACTCTCCGTCTGCGCGCGGAGGCGCTCTTCGCGGAAAGGGCCAGCGCGCTAGGGGAGTTGGGGAACGGACCGCCGGGGGCGGCGGACCGGGATGTGGGGAGCGACGCCCCGAGGACGAGCAGAGTCGTGCGCCCTGACGGCGGCCAGGCAAGTGCGGCTGTGGACCACGGCGTGCTGGGCGCGGGCGGGGCTGCTGACGCCGAAACTCTCGCCGACGCGCGGGTCGACGCCCGCGCCGAGACTCTGGCTCATGCCCACGCGCATGCCGAAGGGCATGGCGACGCCTACGGAGACGCGCATGGCGACGGGCATGGCAACGCTCATGGAGACGCGCTTGGCGACGCCTACGCAGACGCGCTTGGCAACGCGCATGGCGACGCGTATAGCGACGCCTACGGAGACGCGCATGGCGACGGGCATGGCAACGCCTACGCAGACGCTCATGCCGACGCGCACGTCGACGTCGCTTCGAGCGCGGTGGAGCCGGGGCCCTGGCGGGATCGGGTCGGGCTTGCCGTGCGGGAGCGGCTGCCGTTGTGGCTGCAGTCGAGGTGCGGTCTTGAGCGCAGGAGCGTGGCCGCACTCACTGTCCTGCTTGTCGTCGCCGGGGTCTTCGCCGTCCAGCACTTCTGGGCCGGCAGGACTCAGTCGGTCCGGGCCCCCGAGGTGGTGCGGGCGGCGGCTCCCTTCGGGGAAAAGGGCGGGTCGGCCGAACAGTCGGACGCGGGCCCGGAGGCGTCGCCCGGGGCGCCGAGCGCGGTGGGCGCGACCGGGACCGTGCTGGTCGTGGACGTCAGCGGCAAGGTGCGCAGCCCCGGGCTCCAACGGTTGCCGGCCGGTTCCCGCGTCGCGGACGCACTGCGCGCCGCCGGCGGGGTGCGTCCCGGCACGAACACCGACGGCCTCAACCGCGCGCGTCTCCTCGTGGACGGCGAACAGATCCTGGTCGGAGCCCCCGCATCCGTGACGGGGCCCGGCACGAGCGGCACGGGCCCGGTCGGCGCAGGCGGCGGCACAGGCGGATCCGCCGCCGGTGCGGCCCCCTCCGCTCCGGTCCCCCTCAACACGGCCACCGTGGACCAGCTCGACAGCCTCCCCGGCGTCGGCCCCGTGCTGGCCCAGCACATCATCGCCTACCGCACCCAGCACGGCGGCTTCCGTTCGGTCGACGAACTCCGCGAGGTGAACGGCATCGGGGATCGCCGGTTCGCCGATCTGCGGAATCTGGTACGGCCATGAGCGGACCGGAGCAGGGAAAGGGACCAGACGGCCCGGAGCTCGCGGCACCGGACCGACCAGAGGTTTCCGGCGCCGTGAGTCGACGGGCCGCCGTGCATGCGGCCTCGGGGAAGCGGCTAGGTGCGTCGCACCCGAGGGAGGAAGGACCGACGGATCTTCGACTCGTGCCGCCCGCTCTGGCGGCCTGGGTGACGGCGGCCGTGACGGTGGGCGCCCCATCGGCATGGGCCACGGGTGCGGTGGTCGTCTGCCTGGTCGCGGGCTTCGCACTGCTGCTGGTCGGGCGGAGAGGGGCGCGCGCGGCGAACCGGCGCGGGGCAGGGCGGTCGCGTTCATGGCGGCGGGTCTCCGTTGCCGCTGTGCTGCTGTGTGCCGCCGCGGCCGCCGCCTCCGCGGGACTGCACGGGGCGGATCTGCGACGCGGGCCAGTTCCTTCCCTGGCGAGGCAGTTCGCCACCGTGACCGCCGAGGTGGAGATCACCTCCGATCCACGGCTCACCCGGCCCCGGATCAAGGGGGATCACATGGCTCCCACAGCTGTGCTGCTCGACGCCGAGGTCAGGCGGGTGACCCGGGAGGACGGGACGGAATGGGCCACGCGCGCACCGGTGCTGATGATCGTCGACGCGCACTCGCCACGAGGTTCGCCTCGGCTCTCCGTTAAGCGCTCGCCCTGGCTGTCGCTGCTGCCGTCCACTCGGCTGCGCGTACCGGCGCGGCTCGTGCCCGCCCTGTCGGGTGGGGACGACATCGCGGCCGTGCTGCGGGTGCGGGGGAGCGCGCCTGCGGACGTGGTGGGGGAGCCGTCCGGACCGCAGCGGTTCGCCGGCCGACTGCGCGAAGGGCTGAGGAAGGCGACCGACGGGCTGTCGGCGGATGCGCGGGCGCTGCTGCCGGGGCTCGTCGTCGGGGACACCTCGCGTGTCACGCCGGAGCTGGACGACGCGTTCAAGGCGACCGACCTCACGCACCTCCTGGCCGTCAGTGGGGGCAACTTCACCATCCTGCTCGCTCTGTTCATCGGACCTCCGGGCCTCGCCCAGCGTGCCGAGCGGCGCGGTCTCGCGCCCCGGCTCGGTGTTCCGCTCCGAGCCACCGCACTGCTCGGTGGAGGGCTCACGCTCGCCTTCGTGATCGTCTGCCGACCGGATCCGAGTGTGCTGCGCGCCGCGGCCTGCGGATCGATCGCGCTGCTCGCCATCGCGACGGGGCGCCGCAGATCGCTGATCCCCGCGCTGGCCACGGCCGTCCTGCTCCTGGTGCTGTACGACCCCTGGCTGGCCCGCAGTTACGGCTTCCTGCTCTCCGTCCTGGCGACCGGCGCCCTGCTCACCCTCGCCCCACGATGGAGTGCGGCGCTCCAAAGGCGCCGTGTGCCGCCACGCCTGGCCGAGGCGCTCGCCGCCGCTGCCGCCGCGCAGGCCCTGTGCGCGCCAGTGGTCGCCGTTCTGTCGGCCCGGGTGAGCCTGGTGGCGGTGCCGTGCAATCTCCTCGCGGAGCTGGCGGTCGCGCCGGCCACGGTGCTGGGCTTCGCGACGTTGGCGACGGCCTCCGTGGCGATGCCCGCAGCCAAGGGGCTGGCGTGGTGCGCGAGTTGGCCCGCCCGGTGGATCGCGGACATCGCGCGGACCGGCGCGGCGCTGCCCGGCGGGGGAGTGGACTGGCCGGGCAGTTGGACGGGCGCGGTTGCGCTGGGTCTTGTCACGGTGGTCGTCGTGGTCGTCGGGCGACGGCTCCTGAGACACCCGTGGCTGTGTGGTGCCTGCGGTGTGCTGTTCCTGCTGGCCGTGGTGCAGCCGCCGCCTCTCACCAGGGTGATCACGGGGTGGCCGCCGCCCGGTTGGCGGTTCGCCATGTGCGACGTCGGACAAGGGGACGCGACGGTACTCGCGGCGGGCGACGGCAGCGCGGTGGTGGTGGACGCCGGGCCCGACCCGGTGCTGGTCGACCGCTGTCTGAGCGCGCTCGGGGTCACCAGGATTCCGCTCGTCGTACTGACGCACTTCCACGCCGACCATGTGGCGGGCCTGCCGGGCGTGTTGAACGGGCGCTCGGTGGGCGCGATCGAGACGACGGGCTTCGAAGAGCCGCTGGACCAGGCCGATTTCGTACGGAGACAGGCGGCCGCACGGCGCATTCCCGTGACCCGGGCCGTGGCGGGGGAGCGGCGGCGCACCGGAAGCCTCGACTGGCGGGTGCTGTGGCCGCCACCGAGCCCGGCACCTACACCGGACGGCCCGAACGATGCCAGTGTCGCCCTGCTCGTACGGTCCGCGGGGCTGAGGCTTTTGTTGCTCGGGGACCTCGAACCCCCGGCCCAGCGAGCCCTGTTGAGGTCGCCCGCCGGCGCGGAGCTGGGAGCGGTGGACGTCCTCAAGGTCGCCCATCATGGATCGGCCTACCAGGACCCTGACCTCATACGCAGGGTGGCCCCGCGGCTGGCGTTGATCTCGTGCGGCAGGGACAACCCGTACGGGCATCCCGCGCCAAGTACGGTCGCGGCGCTGCGGGCCGGGGGCGCGGTGGTGCTGCGTACGGACGAGGACGGTGCGCTGGCCGTCGCCGGTGCGGGCGCGGGACTGAGTGTAGCGAGAGACTGAACCCATGAATTCCGCACAGGCCGACGCCTACCTCCGCCGGATCCGGGCCCCGCACCCCGCGTGGCCCACGTCCGATGCACTGCGCGAGCTCCAGCTGCGCCATCTGGAGACGGTGCCGTTCGAGAACCTGTCGATCCACCTCGGTGAGGAGATCGTGCTGGAGGAGAACAGGCTGCTGGACAAGTTGGTAGGCGCTCGCAGAGGCGGCTTCTGCTACGAACTGAACGGGGCGTTCGGGGCGTTGCTGGGGGCGCTGGGCTTCGACGTGACGCTGCTCGCGGCGCGGGTGTACGGCGAGCAGGGACGGCTCGGGATCCCCTACGACCACCTCGCGCTGCGGGTGCGGACGGTGGACGGAGGCGACTGGCTGACCGATGTCGGATTCGGGGCGCACAGCCACTATCCGCTGGCCTTCGGGGAGCGGGGCGAACAGCGTGATCCCGGCGGCATGTTCCGGGTTGTCGAGTCGGGGCCGGACGGGGCGGGGGTGCGGGGGGTCGGCGGAGCACGGGAGGGCGACGACCTCGACGTCATGCGGGACGGCATGGCGCAGTACCGCCTCGAGGTGCGGCCGCGGGTGCTCGGGGACTTCGTCACCGGGGCGTGGTGGCACAGCACCTCGCCGGCGTCGCACTTCGCCCAGTCGCTGGTCTGCTCACGGGTCACGGAGGACGGCGGGAGGATCACGCTCAGCGGCCGGAAGTTCACGGTGACGGCGGCGACGGGGACGAAGGAGGTGTCGGAACTGGGCACGGAGGAGGAGGTGCTGGCCACGTATCGAGAGCGCTTCGGGATCACGTTGGAGCAGGTGCCGGAGGTGAGGGAGGCACGGTAGGTCACATCGTTCGGGCATCGGCTGCCGTGATGGCCGACCCCGTCGTCAGGTCTGCCGGGCGTATCGGAAAATGTGCACGTGAGCGATGTGAGACATGTGCTGGTACTGCCCGACCGCGATGCCGCGGAAGAGGCGGCGGAGGCGCTCGGCGACCGCTTCGCGCTCCATGAGGAGCCGCAGCTCGTACGGGACGCCCTGGCCGGCGAGGACGACGCCGAGGACGCGCAGTGGCTGCTGGTCCTGACCGATCCCGACGAGCGACTCGACCCGAAGGAGCTGGACGAGTTCGCGGGGGAGTGGGACGGCTGGCGCGAAGAGCCGTAACGCTCCGATGGGGGCGGTGAGACGGGGCCTTGCCGCGTGGATGCGACTGGCCTCTTGCCTCACCTGAGGGAGGGTGACGTGGGGCCGCGCCGCGCGCGGACGTGACCGGCCTCCTCCCTCCTTCGCCGCGCCCGGCGCGCCTCCTTCGTCCTTCGCTGCCCGGCGCGCCTCCTCTCTCCTTTGCTGTGCCCGGCGTGCCTGTGCCCGGCGCGTCGGTGGCCTGGTGGCCCGGCGGCCCTGCGCCCCGGCGGTGCTGTCGCCCCGGCGGCGCTGTCGCCGGGGACGGGCCGCGCGGCGTGCGTTGTCAGTGGCGCGTGGGATGCTTTCCGGGATGGCCAGGAAGACTGCTAATGACGACCCTCTCGCCCCCGTCACGATTGCCGTGGGCCAGGAGGATCTCCTGCTCGACCGTGCCGTGCGGGAGGTGGTGACCGCCGCCAGGGCCGCCGACGCCGACACGGATGTGCGGGACCTCACCCCGGACCAGTTGCAGCCAGGCACGCTCGCCGAGCTGACAAGTCCGTCGCTCTTCTCCGAGCGCAAGGTCGTGGTCGTACGCAATGCGCAGGATCTGTCGGCCGACACCGTCAAGGACGTGAAGGCGTACCTGGAGGCACCGGCCGAGGAAATCACCTTGGTGCTGTTGCACGCGGGGGCGGCCAAGGGCAAGGGGCTGCTCGACGCGGCGCGCAAGGTGGGGGCGCGGGAGGTGGCGTGCCCCAAGATGACGAAGCCGGCGGATCGGCTGGCGTTCGTGCGCGGTGAGTTCCGGGCGCTGGGGAGGTCTGCCACGCCGGAGGCCTGTCAGGCGCTGGTCGACTCCATCGGGAGTGATCTGCGGGAGCTTGCTTCCGCGGTGTCCCAGCTGACGGCGGATGTCGAGGGGACGATCGACGAGGCCGTTGTCGGGCGGTACTACACCGGGCGGGCCGAGGCGTCGAGTTTTACCGTGGCCGATCGGGCGGTGGAGGGGCGGGCCGCGGAGGCGTTGGAGGCGTTGCGGTGGTCTCTGGCGACCGGGGTCGCGCCAGTCTTGATCACCAGTGCGTTGGCGCAGGGGGTGCGGGCGATTGGGAAACTGTCGTCCGCGCGGGGGGGCCGTCCCGCGGACCTTGCCCGTGAGCTGGGTATGCCTCCCTGGAAGATCGACCGGGTTCGGCAGCAGATGCGGGGGTGGACTCCGGACGGGGTCGCTGTCGCCCTGCGAGCCGTCGCCGAGGCCGACGCGGGCGTCAAGGGGGGCGGGGATGATGCCGAGTACGCCCTGGAGAAGGCGGTCGTGGCCATTGCTCGGGCCGCCCGGTCCCGGCGGGGTTGAGTTCCCGGCGCGGGTGCCGGCGTAGGCGGGTTTTCGCCCCCTCCGCCCCTACCCGTCCCGTACCTGGGGGGCTCCGCTCCCCAGACCCCCCGTATCGCGCTCCGCGCTCGTCCTCAAACGCCGGACGGGCTGGAAAGCTCCAGCGCCGGACGGGCTGAAAAAGCTCAAGCGCCGGACCGGCTGAAAGCACCAAAACGCCGACGGCCCCGCTCGCCCTCCTGGGGAAGGAGGAGGAGCGGGGCCGTCGCTTAAAGATGGTGGACCCGTGCCCGCGTGGCGAACGCAGGCCGCGCACAGGTCCGGGGGTGTCGGATGGGAGCGGAGAGAGAGGGCCCGCTCGGGTCCAGCCGACGGTCAAGTCAGGGGTTGAGCCCAGCAGGGCTCAGCCGACTCAGCCCTTGAGGGAAGCGACCTTCGAAGCAAGCGCCGACTTCTTGTTGGCGGCCTGGTTCTTGTGGATGACGCCCTTCGAGACGGCCTTGTCGAGCTTGCGCGAAGCCTCGCGCGTGTACTCGGTGGCCTTCTCGACGTCACCCGCGGCAGCGGCCTCGCGGGCCTTGCGGATCGCGGTCTTCAGAGAAGACTTGACGGACTTGTTGCGCAGCCGGGCCTTCTCGTTGGTCTTGATCCGCTTGATCTGGGACTTGATGTTCGCCACGAATGAGCCTTTACAGGTTCAGGCGCGCGAGACAGCACGTCTCACTCGCCGTTTGATTTCCTTGGGGTGTGTCTCCTGCAGAGAGGGCACGAGACACAGCCACTCAGGCTACCAGTAGCCGCACGACCGGCCCAAACCGGTCGCAGCTCCCCACCCGTGGGACCATGGAGCCTACGTATCGATCCGACCCGAGGCGACAGGCGCCTCAAGAGACAGGACCCTGCGTGCCCGCGACCCCTAACAATGTGCCCGAGCCGAGCCGTACCGACCCGGCTCTGATTCGCAATTTCTGCATCATCGCGCACATCGACCACGGCAAGTCCACGCTCGCCGACCGCATGCTCCAGCTGACCGGGGTGGTCGATCAGCGGCAGATGCGCGCTCAGTACCTCGACCGCATGGACATCGAGCGCGAGCGCGGCATCACGATCAAGTCCCAGGCGGTCCGACTGCCCTGGGCCCCGACCGAGGATCCGGGCAACACCCACATCCTCAACATGATCGACACCCCCGGGCACGTGGACTTCACGTACGAGGTGTCGCGGTCGCTTGCCGCGTGCGAGGGGACCGTCCTCCTCGTCGACGCCGCCCAGGGCATCGAGGCCCAGACCCTCGCCAACCTCTACCTGGCGATGGAGAACGACCTCAAGATCATCCCCGTACTGAACAAGATCGACCTTCCGGCCGCCCAGCCCGAGAAGTTCTCCGAGGAGCTCGCCAACCTCATCGGCTGCGACCCCGAGGACGTGCTCAAGGTCTCCGCCAAGACCGGTCTGGGCGTCGAGGCGCTGCTGGACCGGGTCGTCGCCGAGGTCCCCGCCCCGGTCGGCGTCCAGGACGCCCCCGCGCGCGCGATGATCTTCGACTCCGTCTACGACTCCTACCGGGGCGTCGTGACCTACGTGCGAGTCATCGACGGCCAGCTCAACAAGCGTGAGCGGATCCGGATGATGTCCACCGGCGCGACCCACGAGCTGCTCGAGATCGGTGTCTCGTCCCCCGAGATGAAGCCGGCCGACGGCCTCGGTGTCGGTGAGGTCGGTTACCTCATCACCGGCGTGAAGGACGTCCGCCAGTCCAAGGTCGGTGACACCATCACCACCCTGAACAAGGGCGCGACCGAGGCGCTCGGCGGGTACAAGGACCCCAAGCCCATGGTCTTCTCCGGGCTGTATCCGCTGGACGGGTCCGACTACCCCGAGCTGCGCGACGCGCTCGACAAGCTCCAGCTCAACGATGCCGCGCTCGTCTACGAGCCGGAGACCTCGGCGGCGCTCGGCTTCGGCTTCCGCGTCGGTTTCCTGGGACTGCTGCACCTCGATGTGATCCGGGAGCGGCTCGAGCGTGAGTTCGGACTCGACCTCATCGCCACCGCGCCGAACGTGGTCTACCGGGTCGTGATGGAGGATGGGTCCGAGCACACCGTCACCAATCCGAGCGAGTTCCCCGAGGGCAAGATCAATGACGTGTACGAGCCCGTCGTACGCGCCACGATCCTCGCGCCCTCCGAGTTCATCGGCTCGATCATGGAGCTGTGCCAGACCCGGCGCGGCACCCTGCTCGGCATGGACTACCTCTCCGAGGACCGGGTCGAGATCCGCTACACCCTGCCGCTCGCGGAGATCGTCTTCGACTTCTTCGACCAGCTGAAGTCCAAGACCCGCGGTTACGCCTCGCTGGACTACGAGCCCACCGGCGAGCAGACCTCCAGCCTGGTCAAGGTCGACATCCTGCTGCACGGCGACAAGGTCGACGCCTTCTCGGCGATCACCCACAAGGACCAGGCGTACGCCTACGGTGTGCGGCTCGTCGCCAAGCTGCGTGAGCTGATCCCGCGGCAGGCCTTCGAGGTGCCCATCCAGGCGGCCATCGGCTCCCGGGTCATCGCCCGCGAGACCATCCGCGCCATCCGCAAGGACGTCCTCGCCAAGTGCTACGGCGGTGACATCTCCCGTAAGCGGAAGCTGCTGGAGAAGCAGAAGGAAGGCAAGAAGCGGATGAAGATGGTGGGCTCTGTGGAGGTTCCGCAAGAGGCCTTCATCGCCGTGCTGTCCAGCGACGACAGCGGTGGCGCGGCCAAGGGCAAGAAGTAGCCGCGCGTACGCCGATTTCCAGGGCCCGTCGCGCTTCGGCGCGGCGGGCCCCGCGTCTTCCTCCTGGAGAATCTCCTGGAGGAAGTGACAGGCCGCCGCCTCTTACGCACTGGCCGGACGCGCTCTACTCTGATCTCTGCTCGGTAGTTACTCGCGAGTTAAACAACAGCCGCAATTGAGCCAGCCGCGCCGTCGCGGGCCCCGGAGGATGTCGTGAGCGACACACAGACCCTGATCGAGAACCGTCCGCCGTCCGTGGCGGCCCTCTTCCTGGAGCGCGTGGCGGCCACGCCGGAGGCCGAGGCCTACCGCTACCCGGTGCCAGCGGCCTCGGGCGAGGGCCCGGACGCATGGAAGTCGCTGAGCTGGGCGCAGGCCGCCGAGCGGGTCTTCGCCATCGCGGCCGGGCTGATCGAACTCGGCGTGCGGCCGGAGCAGCGCGTCGCGCTCGCCTCCTCCACCCGGGTCGAGTGGATCCTCGCCGACCTCGGCATCCTGTGCGCGGGCGCGGCCACCACGACCGTGTATCCGCAGACCAACGCCGAGGAGTCGGCGTTCATCCTCTCGGACTCCGAGAGCAAGATCCTGATCGCGGAGGATGCGGCGCAGCTCGCCAAGGCGCGCGAGAAGCGGGCCGAGCTGCCCGAGCTGACCCATGTCGTGGTCATCGACCCCACGGGTGTGGAAACCAGTGACTGGGTCCTCACCCTCGCCGAGCTCGAGGCCCGCGGCGCGGCTCACCTGGAGAAGCACCCCGAACTGATCAAGGAGCGCGTCGGCGCGATCACCGCCGATCAGCTCGCCACGCTCATCTACACCTCCGGCACCACGGGCCGCCCCAAGGGCGTCCGCCTCCCGCACGACAACTGGGCGTACATGGCGAAGGCCATCGCCGCGACCGGTCTGATCAGCGGCGAGGACGTCCAGTACCTGTGGCTGCCGCTCGCGCACGTCTTCGGCAAGGTGCTCACGTCCGGACAGATCGAGGTCGGGCACGTCACCGCCGTCGACGGCCGCGTGGACAAGATCATCGAGAATCTGCCGATCGTGCAGCCGACGTACATGGCGGCCGTGCCGCGCATCTTCGAGAAGGTCTACAACGGGGTCGCGGCCAAGGCACGGGCCGGTGGCGGCGCCAAGTACAAGATCTTCCAGTGGGCCGCCGAGGTCTCCCGCGAGTACGCGAAGGCCAGCCAGGACAACTTCCGTCGCACCGGCACGGCCGCCGTCCCCTTCTCGCTCGGTGCCAAGCACAAGGTCGCCGACGCGCTCGTCTTCGCCAAGATCCGCGAGGCCTTCGGCGGCAACCTGCGCGCCTGTGTCTCCGGCTCCGCCGCGCTCGCCCCCGAGATCGGCTACTTCTTCGCCGGCGCCGGCATCCACATCCTGGAGGGGTACGGCCTCACGGAGTCCTCCGCCGCCTCCTTCGTGAACCCGGGTGAGGCGTACCGCACCGGGACGGTCGGCAAGCCGCTGCCCGGCACCGAGGTGCGCATCGCGGACGACGGCGAGATCCTGCTGCGCGGCCCCGGCATCATGGAGGGTTACCACGGGCTGCCCGAGAAGACCGCCGAGGTCCTGGAGTCGGACGGCTGGTTCCACACCGGCGACATCGGCGAGTTGTCCCCCGACGGCTACCTCCGCATCACGGACCGCAAGAAGGACCTCATCAAGACCTCCGGCGGCAAGTACATCTCGCCCGCCGAGGTCGAGGGCCAGTTCAAGGCCGTCTGCCCGTACGTCTCCAACATCCTCGTGCACGGCGCCGACCGGAACTTCTGCACCGCGCTCATCGCCCTCGACGAGCCGTCCATCCTGGACTGGGCCAAGGAGAACGGCCTGGACGGCAAGTCGTACGCCGATGTCGTCGCCGCGCCCGCCACGGTCGCCCTCGTCGAGGGCTACGTCAAGGAACTCAACGAGGGCCTCCAGCGCTGGCAGACCATCAAGAAGTTCCGCCTCCTGCCCCGCGACCTCGATGTCGAGCACGGCGAGATCACTCCGAGCCTGAAGCTGAAGCGCCCGGTTGTCGAGCGCGAGTACAAGCACCTCATCGATGAGATGTACGCGGGGACGCGCGAGGCGTAAGTCGTCCGAGGGGGCGGGGAAAAGCGTCCGAGGGGGCGGGGAGTCACCTGCCCCGCCCCCGGCGCATCTCGCGGATCAGCTCCTCCATCTGCCGTACCTGGTGGCGTAGTTCGAAGACGTCCTGCAGGCTGCTGGCTGCCATATGGGTCTCGATCTTCTTCAAACGGTTGGCCAGTTCGTCGAACTGTGCCTGTTCGCGCGCGAGCATGCGTTCCAACTGCTGGTTCTTGCGGTGCAGGTCGAGGAAGACCGTGACCTTGGCGCGCAGGACCCAGGGGTCGAAGGGCTTGGTCAGATAGTCGGCGGCTCCGGTCGCGTACCCGCGGAAGGCGTAGCCCGCGTCGGCGTCCGTGCCGGTCAGGAAGATGATGGGGACGTCCTTGGTCTGGTCGAGCCGCTTGATGTTCGCGGCGGTCTCGAAGCCGTCCATGCCCGGCATCCGGATGTCGAGCAGCACGACGGCGAACCGCTGCCGCAGCAGGGCCTTCATCGCCTCCTCGCCCGAACGCGCGCGCACCAGCGGCTCGTTGAGGGACCCCAGGACGGCCTCAAGAGCGACCAGATTGTCCTCCATGTCGTCCACAAGGAGGATGCTGGCGCGCTCGTCGGTCGTTGCCTCAGCGCTCATGGTGACGGTGCCTCACTCAGTCGTCGGCGGGACCGACGGCTCCCCAGATGTGCTCGGTCCCGGTACAGCCGAACCCTTGGCGCCGCTCCGCTCCGCGCCGTCCACGCTCTCCGGATCGAGGAGGGCGCACACGACGGTGAGGAGCTGGTCGACGTCCACCGGCTTCGGTACGTAGTCGTTGGCACCCCGTGCGATGGATTTCTCGCGGTCGCCGGGCATCGCCTTCGCGGTCAGCGCCACGATGGGCAGGCCCGTCCAACGGGGGGTGCGGCGGATGGCGGAGATCGTCTCGTAGCCGTCCATCTCCGGCATCATGATGTCCATCAGCACGAGTTCGACGTCGGGGTTGCGCTCCAGCGTCTCGATGCCCTCGCGGCCGTTCTCCGCGTACAGGACGGGCATACCGACCCGGCCCAGCACATGGGTGAGTGCGAAGACGTTGCGGATGTCGTCGTCCACGATCAACACCCTTCGCCCCGGCAGGACTTGGCCCGCCCGGCCGGACTTCCACGCCTCCAGTTTCGTGGGCGTGGGCCAGGTGTCGTCGGCGTCGTGGGCGGTGTACGGCTCGCTGGACAACTGCTCGGGGACCTGCGCCGCCCGGTCCTCGGGTGTGGGCCCGGTCGCCGCGTGCCCGGGGCTGACGACAGGGACGTACAGCGTGAAGGTGGAACCCTTGCCTGGCTTGCTCTCGGCGATGATGCGGCCGCCCAGCAGCCCGGCGATCTCCCGGCTGATGGACAGGCCGAGGCCGGTGCCGCCGTACTTGCGGTTGGTGGTGCCGTCGGCCTGCTGGAACGCCTCGAAGATCACCGGGAGCTTCTCCGCGGCGATGCCGATGCCGGTGTCGGAGACCGCGAAGGCGATCACGTCGTCGCTGTTCTCCCGGGTGAAGGTGTGGTCGGGATCCTTGACGCGGTTGACGCGCAGCTCGACCCGGCCGGACGCGGTGAACTTGATCGCGTTGGAGAGCAGATTGCGCAGGATCTGCTGGAGCCGCTGCTCGTCGGAGTACATCTCGCGCGGTACGTCCTCGCCGACCGCCACCTCGAAGGCGAGCCCCCGGTCGATGGTGAGCGGACGGAAGGTCGCGTGCACGTAGTCGAGCAGCTTGATGAGGGGGAGTTTCTTGGGCCGTACGTCCATGCGGCCGGCCTCGATCTTGGACAGGTCGAGGATGTCGTTGATGAGCTGGAGCAGGTCGGACCCCGAGCGGTGGATGGTCGCCGCGAACTGGACCTCCTGATCGGAGAGATGGCCGTCGGGGTTGTCGGAGAGCAGCCGGGCGAGGATGAGAAGCGAGTTCAGGGGCGTGCGCAGCTCGTGGGACATGTTCGCCAGGAACTCGGATTTGTACTGGGAGCTGGTCGCCAACAGGGCCGCCTTCTCCTCCAGTTCGGCGTTGGAGCGCTGCAGCTCGGCCTGCTGGCTCTGCAGTTCGTCCGAGCGGTCCTGGAGCTGGATGGCCAGGCGCTGGGACTCGCCGAGCAACGACTCCGTACGGGAGTTGGCGATGATCGTGTTGATGGCGACGCCGATGGTGTTCACGAACTGGTCGAAGAAGGCCAGGTGGACATCGGAGAAGCGGGAGAAGGACGCCAGCTCGATCACGCCGAGCAGCTTGTCCTCGAAGAGGATCGGGATGATGACGACGCTGGCGGGGGCCGCCTCCCCCAGACCACTGTTGATCTTGATGTAGTCGGGCGGGGCCTCCTCCACCAGGATCCGCTTCTTCTCCCGCGCGGCCTGCCGGACGAGCCCGTGCACCGGCATACCGCCCGTGTCGACGGTCGCGCCCTGCGCCGAGCCGTACCCGGCGATGAAGGCGAGTCCCTTGGTCGGTACGGCCGTTCGCAGCGAGGTTCCGTCCTCCTCGGGGTCCGCAAGGAAGAACGCGCCGTACTGCGCGTTCACCAGCGGGGTCAGTTCGCGCAGGATCAGGTCGGCGACCTCCATCAGATCGCGGTGGCCCTGCATCAGCGCGGCGAGACGGGCGAGGTTCGACTCCAGCCAGTCCTTCGCGCGCGTGGTCTCGCGGAGGTTGGCCACCATCAGGTTGATGTTGTCCTTCAGCTCCGCCACCTCGCCGCGGGTCTCCACGGAGATGGAGCGGGACATGTCGCCCTGGGCCACCGCGGAGGCCACTTCGGCGATCGCGCGGACCTGGGTGGTCAGGTTGGAGGCGAGTTCGTTCACGTTCGTCGTCAGGCGCTTCCAGGTGCCGTACACGCCCTCCACCCGTGCCTGGCCGCCGAGTTGGCCCTCGGAGCCCACCTCGCGGGCCACCCGGGTGACCTCGGAGGAGAAGGAGGACAGGGTGTCCACCATGGTGTTGATGGTCGTCTTCAGTTCCAGGATCTCGCCGCGGGCGTCCACGTCGATCTTCTTGGAGAGGTCGCCCTGGGCCACGGCGGTCGCGACCTGTGCGATGTTCCGTACCTGTGAAGTCAGGTTGTCGGCCATGTAGTTGACGTTGTCGGTCAGATCCCGCCAGACACCGGACACGCCGAGCACCTGGGCGCGGCCGCCGAGCCGTCCGTCGGTGCCGACCTCGCGGGCCACGCGGGTCACCTCGTCGGCGAAGGCGCGCAGCTGCTCCACCATCGTGTTGACGGTGTCCTTCAGTTCCAGGATCTCGCCGCGGGCGTCGACTGTGATCTTCTTGGAGAGATTGCCGTTCGCCACGGCCGTCGTCACCTGGGCGATGTTCCGCACCTGTGACGTCAGGTTCAGCGCCATGAAGTTGACGTTGTCGGTGAGGTCCTTCCAGACGCCCGACACGCCCCGCACCTGCGCCTGGCCGCCCAGGTTTCCTTCCGTGCCGACCTCGCGGGCGACGCGGGTGACCTCGTCGGCGAAGGCGGAGAGCTGGTCGACCATGGTGTTGATGGTCGACTTCAGTTCGAGGATCTCCCCCTTCGCCTCGACCGTGATCTTCTTGCCGAGGTCACCCTGCGCGACGGCCGTGGAGACGAGGGCGATATTGCGGACCTGTGAAGTCAGGTTGTCGGCCATGAAGTTGACGTTGTCGGTGAGGTCCTTCCAGACGCCCGACACGCCCCGCACCTGGGCCCGGCCGCCCAGGTTTCCTTCCGTGCCGACCTCGCGGGCGACGCGGGTGACCTCGTCGGCGAAGGCGGAGAGCTGGTCGACCATGGTGTTGATGGTCGACTTCAGTTCGAGGATCTCGCCCTGCGCGTCGACCGTGATCTTCTGGCTCAGATCGCCGTTGGCGACGGCCGTGGTGACCTGGGCGATGTTGCGCACCTGGGAGGTCAGGTTCGAGGCCATGAAGTTGACGTTGTCGGTGAGGTCCTTCCAGACGCCCGACACACCGCGCACCTGCGCCCGGCCGCCCAACTGGCCTTCCGTGCCGACCTCGCGGGCCACGCGGGTCACCTCGTCCGCGAACGCGGACAGCTGGTCGACCATGGTGTTCACGGTGAGCTTCAGTTCGAGCAGCTCACCGGTCGCCTCGACCGTGACCGTACGCGTCAGGTCGCCGCGCGCCACCGCCGTGGTGACCAGGGCGATGTCCCGCACCTGGGCCGTGAGCCGGGACGCCATCGTGTTGACCGCCTCGGTCACATCCCGCCAACTCCCGGACAGACCCGTCACCTTGGCGCGGCCACCGAGCCGCCCCTCCGTGCCGACCTCACGGGCGACGCGGGTGACCTCGCCGGTGAAGAGGGAGAGCTGGTCGACCATCTTGTTGACGGCCCGGCCCAAGTGGCGCAAGTCACCGCGTAGTTGGCGGTTGCCGTCGTGCAGATCGACCCGCTGGGTCAGATCGCCGCCGGCCACCGCGTCGAGGACGCGTGTCGCGTTCGCCGCGGGGGCCACCAGGGCGTCGAGCAGCTGGTTCACATCGTCGACGCGCGTGGTCCAGCTGCCCTGGCCGGGGCTCGCCGCGACGCGCTCGTCGAGCCGGCCGTGGCGGACCAACTCCCGGCGGACGCGCTGCACCTCGGAGTTGAAGTGGGCGCTGCGATCCATGATCTGGTTGAATATCGTGCTCAGATCGGCGACCAGCCCATGCCCCGTTTCCGGCACTTTGCTGAAGTCTCCGTCCCGCGCGGCGGTCATCGCGGCGAGCAGCGGACGCAGATCCGATGCTCGAATCTGTCCGTCTTCGAGCACATGCATACCACTGTTCTCACTCATGGCGGCCCACTTCGGTAACTCGGCGCTTATGGGCATGGCCAGTCTGTCACCCTGTCCGCATCGGCTGAGGTCTATTCGTCCGAACTGCTCAGGGAGCCGCACAGTGGGGGCCATTCCGACGCAACGGGAGTCCATGCCGCGCGCCCCCGATATGCCTGCGCACCACCGCGCCGGCCAGGACCGCGTGGCCCGCACCTCGCTGCCGGGCACCCCGCTCGCACCCGGAGCCGCCCGCCGGTTCGTGCGCGGCGCGCTCGCCGAATGGACCGCACTCGCCACCCTGCCCGCCGCCGAGATCCTCCACGACCGCCTGACCCACGACGCCCTCGTGGTGGTCAGCGAACTCGTCACCAACGCCGTCGTCCACGCGGGCACCGACGTCGAATTGCTGTGCCGTCTAGAAAGTCCCGCCGACGGGGCGCCGGGCCCGCTGGTCGTCGAGGTCTCCGACCACCACCCCGCCCGCGGAGTACGTGACGAGGGCGCCGAACGCCCCTATGGCACACCGGAGTACGGTCGCGGCCTGCGACTCGTCTCCGCGCTGTCCGAGGCCTGGGGGATCACCTACCGGCCGGGCGTCAAGACGATCTGGGCGCGGCTGCCGGTCGGCGGGGCCGGGGTGGGAGACGGCATCTCGGAAGGCGGCGGCTCGGAAGCCGGTGTTTCGGAAGGTGGCTCGTTATCCGACATCAGGAACGCGCCGGACATCGAGCAGAAGGTGCAGGACAGCGAGGCGTACGCCGATGAGCATGCCCTCGGGCACGGGCCGTGGGCCGGCACGCCGCTCGCCACCGAGATACCCGGGCCCGAGCCGAGACGGAGCGCCCAGCAGGACCAGGACTGGCTCAACCGGGGCGCCCTCTCCTTCCTCGCCGAGGCCTCGGACCTGCTCGCCGGACAGCTCGACGAGGAGATCGTCGCCTCGCTCGCCGGGCAACTGCTCGTGCCGCGCCTCGCCGACTGGTGCGCGGTGTGGCTGGAGGACGAGGCCACCGACCGGGCCGGCGGTCTCGGCCTCGCGCTCGGACCCCGCCTCGCCCGCGTCTGGCACGGCAGTGAGAACCACATCGAGGACCTGCGCCGCGCCCTGGAGAAGGACCCACCGCGCCTTCCCGACTCGGTGCGCTCGCGGGCCGTGCCCGTGCCCTGGCCCGGTGAGGCGCTGGGCGCCCGCGTGGCGAGCGGGGCGGCGCTCGCGTACCGGCTGATCGCGGGCGGACGGCCGCTGGGCACGCTCGTCATCGGGCGGGCCGGGACGCCCGGCTTCCCCGACGAGATCACCGGGCTCGTCGAGGACCTCAGCCGCCGTATCGCCCTCGCCATCGGCGCGGCCCGCCAGTACGCGCGGCAGGCCACGATCAGCCGGGTCCTGCAGCGCGGGCTGCTGCCCGGCGCGGTCGCCGAAATCCCCGGCGTGCGCAGCGCCCTCGTCTACGAGCCGCTCGACAAGGGCGGCCCCAGCGGCGACTTCTACGACCTGTTCCCGGCCGGCGACGGACGCTGGTGCTTCGCCGTGGGCGACGTCCAGGGCAAGGGGCCCGAGGCCGCCGTGCTGATCGGCCTCGCCCGGCCCTGGCTGCGGCTGCTGGCCCGTGAGGGCTACGAGGTCGCGGATGTCCTCGACCGCCTCAATCAGCTCCTGCTGGACGACGCGACGGAGGCCGCGGACGCGGCGGCCCGCGCGCTCGTGGCGGCGGGCGGACCCGGGCTCGGCACGGACCCCGGTCCGCAGACGCGCTTCCTGTCCATGCTGTACGGCGAGCTGGTCCCCTTCGACGGTGGTGTGCGCTGCACCCTGGCCTCCGCCGGGCACCCGCTGCCGCTGCTGCTGGGCCCCGGCGGCGACGTACGGGAGGTGGCGCGGCCGCAGACCCTCCTCGGCGTCTTCGAGGACGCCGACTACACCTCCGAGACCTTCGAGCTGCACTCCGGTGACACCGTGCTCTGCGTCACGGACGGGGTGACGGAGCGGCGCAGCGGGCCGCACCAGTTCGACGACGGCGACGGCCTCGCACAGGCCCTCGCGGGCTGCGTCGGCCTGAGCGCCGAGCTGATCGCCGAACGGATCCGCAGACTGGTGCACGAGTTCGGCGCGAGGCCGCCGGAGGACGACATGGCGTTACTGGTGCTGCAGGCGGAGTAGGCGGCGCGGGTGCTCGTACGGACGGAGGAGGCCACCCCGGCGTACGGCACGCGTGCGTGCCCGGTACAGGGGCGGCGTCTGCCTACCGGGCGCGCGTGCCCGGTAAACAGGGCGCGGTCCGCCCGCACGCGCGCGTGCCCCGTATACAGGGCGCTGTCCGCCCGCACGCGCGCGTGCCCTGCGGAGGGAAACACGCACACCCCCCAGTGCTGGACAATGGAACGCATGCCTTCCGCACTCCCCGACGGTGAGCCCGTCCCCGACGACGGGGCGCTGCCCGCGCACGCCCTGGCCGGGGCGGCGCAGCGTCCGCTCGGCTTCTACCTCCACGTGCCGTACTGCGCGACCCGCTGCGGCTACTGCGACTTCAACACCTACACGGCGACCGAGCTGCGGGGCACCGGAGGCGTGCTCGCCTCCCGGGACAACTACGCGTCGACCCTGATCGACGAGGTCCGCCTGGCCCGCAAGGTGCTCGGCGACGACCCCCGCCCCGTCCGCACGGTCTTCGTCGGCGGCGGCACGCCGACCCTGCTGGCCGCCGACGATCTCGTACGGATGCTGGGGGCGATCCGCGAGGAGTTCGGGCTCGCGGACGACGCCGAGATCACGACGGAGGCGAACCCGGAGTCGGTGGACCCGGCGTATCTGGCGACGCTGCGCGCCGGGGGCTTCAACCGGATCTCCTTCGGCATGCAGAGCGCCCGGCAGCACGTACTGAAGGTGCTCGACCGCACGCACACCCCCGGCCGCCCCGAGGCCTGTGTCGCCGAGGCGCGGGCGGCGGGCTTCGAGCATGTGAACCTGGACCTGATCTACGGCACGCCGGGGGAGTCGGACGAGGACTGGCGCGCCTCGCTCGCCGCCGCGCTCGGCGCCGGGCCCGACCACATCTCCGCGTACGCCCTCATCGTCGAGGAGGGCACGCAGCTGGCCCGCCGCATCCGGCGCGGCGAGGTCCCGATGACGGACGACGACGTCCACGCGGACCGGTACCTGATCGCCGACGAGATCCTCTCGGCGGCGGGGTTCGACTGGTACGAGGTCTCCAACTGGGCCGCCTCGGACGCCGGCCGCTGCCTGCACAACGAGCTGTACTGGCGCGGCGCCGACTGGTGGGGCGCGGGTCCCGGTGCGCACAGTCACGTCGGCGGCGTCCGCTGGTGGAACGTGAAGCATCCGGGGGCGTATGCGGGCGCGCTGGCCTCCGGCCGTTCCCCGGGGGCCGGGCGCGAGCTCCTCTCCGAGGAGGACCGCCGCGTGGAACGCATCCTCCTCGAGCTGCGGCTCCTGGAGGGCTGCCCCCTGTCCCTGCTCCGCCCGGACGGCCTCGCCGCCTCCCGCCGCGCCCTGTCCGACGGCCTCCTCGACCCCGCCCCGTACGAGGCGGGCCGCGCCGTTCTCACCCTCCGGGGGCGACTGCTCGCGGACGCGGTGGTCCGGGACCTGGTGGACTGAGGGTCTTCTCGCCCCCTCCGCCCCTACCCGTCCCGTACCTGGGGGGCTCCGGCCCCCCTTGTCGCGCTTCGCGCTCGTCCTCAAACGCCGGACGGGCTGAAAATCTCCCTCAGCCCGGCGCCGTGACGAAGTCGATCAGCTCCTCAACCCGGCCCAGGAGTTCCGGTTCCAGGTCCTTGTAGGAGTGGACGCGGGAGAGGATGTGCTGCCAGGCGGCGCCGGTGTTTTCCGGCCAGCGCAGGGACCGGCAGACGCCCGTTTTCCAGTCCTGGCCGTGGGGGACGCGGGGCCACGCCGGGATGCCTACGGAGGACGGTTTCACTGCCTCCCAGACGTCGATGTACGGGTGGCCGACGACCAGGGCGTGGTCGCTCGTGACCGAGGCGGCGATCCGGGACTCCTTCGTGCCGGGGACGAGGTGGTCGACCAGGACGCCGAGGCGGGCGTCCGGCCCCGGCGCGAAGTCCGCGACGATCGCGGGCAGGTCGTCGATGCCCTCCAAGTACTCCACGACGACGCCCTCGACGCGCAGATCGTCGCCCCAGACGCGTTCGACGAGTTCGGCGTCGTGGCGGCCCTCCACGTAGATGCGCCCGGCCCGCGCGACCCGGGCGCGCGCACCGGGGACCGCCACCGAGCCCGACGCCGTACGGGTGGGACGTACCGGACCGGCGGCCGGACGCACCAGCGTGACCACCTTGCCCTCCAGCAGGAAACCGCGTGGCTCCAGCGGGAACACCCGGTGCTTGCCGAAGCGGTCCTCCAGCGTCACCGTGCCCGCCTCGCAGCGGATCACCGCGCCGCAGAAGCCGGTGCCGGGCTCCTCGACCACCAGACCGGGGTCCGCGGGCACCTCCGGCACGGCCTTGGGCTTCTTCCACGGCGGGGTCAGATCCGGCGAGTACTGGCGCATTCGGATGACGATAGGAGAAGTCCGGCCGCCGTGTCCCGCGACCTCCTCTGACACGCCGTACGATCTTCCGCCCCGTGCCGTCGCCAGACCGTACGACCTTCTACGCCACCCCGAAGCGAGCCGCCAGCGCGTCCCGCTGGGCGCGGACGAACGCCGCGTTCACCGCCGCCCCGTGACCGGGCACGTACACCGCGTCCTGACCGCCCAGGTCGAGCAGCCGGTCCAGGGCAGCCGGCCAGTGCGAGGGGATCGCGTCGGGGCCCGCCTGAGGTTCGCCGGACTCCTCCACCAGGTCGCCGCAGAAGACGGTCTCCGGTGAGCCGGGCGGGCCGGGGACCAGGACCACCAGGTCATGGCCCGTGTGGCCGGGGCCGACGTTCGCCAGCAGGACCTGTACGCCGCCGCCCAGGTCGAGCGTCCACTCGCCGGACACGGAGTGGCGGGGAAGGACCAGGAGATCAGCCGCCTCGGCCGCCGCGTCCTGGTCGAGACCGTTGCGTACGGCGTCCGCACGCAGCTCCTCGCGCTCGTGCGCCAGGACCGCGTCCAGGCCGACCGCCCCGAACACCTCCACGCCCGCGAACGCCGCCGCGCCGAAGACATGGTCGAAGTGGGGGTGGGTGAGTGCGAGGTGCGTCACTCTGCGGTCCTCGCCGAGCAGCCGCCGCGCCTCGGAGCGCAGCCGCGCGCCCTCCGCGAGGCTCGAGCCCGCGTCGATCATCAGCGCCGCGCCCTCCCCGACCACGAGCCCGGCCGTGCAGTCCCAGACCGGAAGCCGGCGCCGTCCGACCCGGGGCGCCAGTCTTTCCCACCCCAGCTCTTCCCAAGTGACCCTCATACGGAGACGCTAGCGGCGAGGGCGTCGTCGGCACGACTTCGCAGGCTGCTGCCTGCCCGCCCTTGCCGGGGCCGTACCTCACCGCCGTACACTGGGCCGGGGGACGCTGGCACTCGCGCCCGCTGAGTGCCAGGCCGAAGGCCATGAAGACCACGACGCTGACTTCTGGAGGTGCGCGCGATGCTCAGTGAACGCAGGCTCGAGGTGCTGCGTGCCATCGTCCAGGACTACGTGGGCACCGAGGAGCCGGTCGGTTCCAAGGCGCTCACCGAGCGGCACCGGCTCGGCGTCTCACCGGCGACCGTGCGCAACGACATGGCGGTGCTGGAGGACGAGGGCTACATCGCCCAGCCGCACACCAGCGCCGGGCGCATCCCCACCGACAAGGGCTACCGGCTCTTCGTCGACAAGCTCGCGGGCGTCAAGCCGATGACCGCGCCCGAGCGGCGGGCGATCCAGAACTTCCTCGACGGCGCCGTCGACCTCGACGACGTCGTGGGGCGGACGGTCCGGCTGCTCGCGCAGCTGACGCGGCAGGTCGCTGTCGTGCAGTACCCCTCGCTGACCCGCTCGACGGTGCGGCATGTGGAGTTGCTGTCGCTCGCCCCCGCGCGCGTGATGCTCGTGCTGATCACGGACACCGGCCGGGTCGAGCAGCGCATGATCGACTGCCCGGCGCCGTTCGGCGAGACGTCGCTCGCGGATCTGCGGGCCCGGCTCAACAGCCGGGTCGCGGGCCGCCGTTTCGCGGACGTCCCGCAGCTGGTGCAGGACCTCTCCGACGCCTTCGAGGCGGAGGACCGGGGTACGGTCTCGACGGTGCTCTCCACCCTGCTGGAGACGCTCGTCGAGGAGACCGAGGAGCGGCTGATGATCGGCGGCACCGCCAATCTCACCCGCTTCGGACATGACTTCCCTCTCACTATCCGGCCGGTGCTCGAAGCACTGGAGGAGCAGGTCGTGCTCCTCAAGCTGCTGGGGGAGGCCGGAGATTCGAGCATGACCGTGCGAATCGGGCACGAGAACGCGTATGAGGGACTCAACTCCACGTCCGTGGTCTCGGTCGGCTACGGTTCGGGCGTCGAAGCAGTAGCGAAACTCGGCGTGGTCGGACCCACGCGCATGGATTACCCGGGAACGATGGGAGCGGTACGAGCGGTGGCACGGTACGTCGGACAGATCCTGGCGGAGTCCTAAGTGGCCACGGACTACTACGCCGTACTCGGCGTGCGCCGCGACGCGTCCCAGGACGAGATCAAGAAGGCGTTCCGGAGGCTCGCGCGCGAGCTGCATCCGGACGTCAATCCCGATCCGAAGACGCAGGAGCGCTTCAAGGAGATCAACGCCGCCTACGAGGTGTTGTCGGACCCGCAGAAGAAGCAGGTCTACGACCTCGGCGGCGACCCGCTGTCCCAGTCGGGCGGCGCGGGCGCGGGCGGCTTCGGCGCGGGCGGCTTCGGAAACTTCTCGGACATCATGGACGCCTTCTTCGGTACGGCGTCGCAGCGCGGGCCCCGCTCGCGTACGCGGCGCGGCCAGGACGCCATGATCCGGCTGGAGATCGAGCTGGACGAGGCTGCCTTCGGAACCACGAAGGACATCCAGGTCGACACGGCCGTCGTCTGCGCCACCTGCAACGGTGAGGGCGCGGCGCCGGGCACGTCGGCCCAGACATGTGACATGTGCCGCGGTCGCGGTGAGGTGTCGCAGGTCACCCGGTCCTTCCTGGGCCAGGTCATGACCTCCCGTCCCTGCCCGCAGTGCCAGGGCTTCGGCACCGTCGTCCCGACCCCGTGCCCGGAGTGCGCGGGCGACGGCCGGGTCCGCTCCCGTCGCACCCTGACGGTGAAGATCCCGGCCGGTGTCGACAACGGCACGCGGATCCAGCTCGCGGGCGAGGGTGAGGTCGGCCCCGGTGGCGGCCCCGCCGGTGACCTGTACGTGGAGATCCACGAGCTGCCGCACGCCGTGTTCCAGCGGCGTGGCGACGACCTGCACTGCACGGTCACCATTCCGATGACCGCGGCGACCCTCGGCACCAAGGTGCCGCTGGAGACGCTCGACGGTCTGGAGGAGGTCGACATCCGTCCGGGCACGCAGTCCGGGCAGTCGATCCCGCTGCACGGGCGTGGCGTCACGCATCTGCGGGGCGGTGGCCGGGGTGACCTCATCGTGCACGTCGAGGTCATGACCCCGACCAAGCTCGACCCCGAGCAGGAGCGGCTGCTGCGCGAGCTGGCCGTGCTGCGCGGCGAGGAACGCCCCACCGGGCAGTTCCAGCCGGGACAGCAGGGGCTGTTCTCCCGCTTGAAGGACGCGTTCAACGGCCGCTGACGGGGTGTTTTCGCCCCCTCCGCCACCGCCCATCCCGGTGGCGTATGCCAGGCGGAAGGCCGGATTCGGACTTGTACGGAGGACGTGACAACATGCCGTCATGTCCTCCGCACTGACCGATCTCTTCCCTCACCCGATCGTGCAGGCCCCCATGGCGGGCGGCGTCTCCGTGCCGCGGCTCGCGGCCGCCGTGTCCGAGGCCGGCGGGCTCGGGTTCCTGGCCGCCGGGTACAAGACCGCCGACGGCATGTACCAGGAGATCAAACAGCTGCGCGGGCTCACCGGCCGCCCCTTCGGGGTCAATCTGTTCATGCCGCAGCCCGAGTACGCGGAGCCCGCAGCCGTCGAGGTGTACGCCAACCAGCTCGCCGGCGAGGCCGCCTGGCACGAGACGGAGCTCGGCGACCCCGACAGCGGCCGGGACGACGGCTACGACGCCAAGCTGGCCGTACTCCTCGACAACCCGGTACCGGTGGTCTCCTTCCACTTCGGCTGCCCCACCCGCGACGTCCTGGACTCCCTCGCCCGCGCCGGCACCCTCACCCTGGTCACCGCGACCACGGCCGAGGAGGCCCTCGCGGTGCAGCGGGCGGGCGCCGCCGCGGTGATCGCGCAGGGCGTCGAGGCAGGCGGCCACCAGGGCACCCATCGCGACAACCCCGAGACGGACGGCACCGGCATCGGACTGCTCTCGCTGGTCGCACAGGTCCGCGAGACCGTGCAGATCCCGATCGTCGCGGCCGGCGGCATCATGCGCGGCAGCCAGATCGCCGCCGTCCTCGCCGCGGGCGCGAGCGCGGCCCAGCTCGGCACCGCGTTCCTCGCCACCCCCGAGTCCGGCGCCAACGCCGTGCACAAGCAGGCGCTGACCAACCCCCTCTTCGTACGCACTGAGTTGACGCGCGCGTTCTCCGGGCGCCCGGCGCGCGGCCTGGTCAACCGCTTCATGCGTGAGCACGGCCCGTACGCGCCCGCCGCGTACCCCGAGATCCACCACCTCACCTCCCCGCTGCGCAAGGCGGCCGCCAAGGCGGGCGACGCGCAGGGCATGGCGCTGTGGGCGGGCCAGGGCCACCGCATGGCGCGCGAACTGCCCGCGGGGCAGCTCGTGGAGGTGCTGAGCGCCGAACTCGCCGCCGCCAGGACAGCGTTGTCGGCGTCCGAGGTGTCTCCGGAAGGGGGTGCGGGCCGATGACCGCGCCGGTGTTCGTGGTCGAGCACTTCCACGCGGGCGGCGGCGGACGCTACGTCCTCGACGGCCCCGAGGGACGGCACGCCGTCTCCGTGAAGCGGCTGCGGCCCGGTGAGGACGTCATCCTCACCGATGGGGCCGGACGCTGGGCGGACTGCGTGGTGCTCGGCACCGAGGGCAAGGACCGGCTGATCGTCCAGATGGACTCGGTCGCCGAGGAGCCTGCCGAGGAGCCCCGCATCACCGTCGTCCAGGCCCTTCCCAAGGGCGACCGCGGCGAACTCGCTGTCGAGACCATGACGGAGACCGGCGTGGACGCGATCGTCCCCTGGGCCGCCTCCCGCTGCATCACGCAGTGGAAGGGCGACCGGGGACTGAAGGCGCTCGCCAAGTGGCGCGCGACGGCCCGGGAAGCCGGCAAACAGTCCCGGCGCGTCCGCTTCCCCGAGGTCGCGGACGCGATGACGACCAAGCAGGTTGCCGCACTTCTCGCCAAAGCCGATCTGGCGGCTGTGCTGCACGAGGACACGCAGCTGGGGACCGAGCCGTTCGCGACGACCGAACTCCCCTCCTCCGGGGAGATCGTGCTGGTGGTCGGGCCCGAGGGCGGGATCTCCCCCGAGGAGGTCGGGCTGTTCACCGGGGCGGGCGCGAGGACGTTTCATCTGGGGCGTACGGTGCTGCGTACTTCGACCGCCGGGACCGTGGCGGCGGCGCTGCTGCTGGCCCGTACGGGTCGCTGGTCCTGACCTCACTCATTCACGGGGGATGCCTTGGAACTCGCGCAAGTACGGCTGCTCGTCTCCGACTTCGCCGCGTGTTACCGGTTCTACGCCGAAGTTCTCGGGCTCAAGCCGCAGTCGGGGGCGACGCAGGGGCCGTACGAGAAGTTCAGCCCTTCCGTCGGGTCGGCGGGCATCGCCCTGCAGGACCGGGCGATGATGGCCCAAGTCCTGGGGGAGCTGGGGGACTTGGCGACGGGGCATCGTTCGCTGGTGGTGCTGCGGGTGGACGACCTCGACGCGTACTGCTCGCAGGTCGTCTCGCGGGGCGCGGTGCTGCTCCACGGCCCGGCGCCGCTGACCGACCGCATGCGGGTCGCCTACCTCAAGGACCCGGAGGGGAACCTGGTGGAACTCCAGGAGTGGCTGCTGCTGCGCGGCTGACGAGCGGGTTTCGCCCCCTGAGCCCCTACCCTCCCCCACTCTCGGCTTCGCTCGAGCGGGGGGACCCCCACCGTACCCGGGGGCTCCGCCCCCAGACCCCCGTATCGCGCTTCGCGCTCGTCCTCAAACTCCCCCACTCTCGGCTTCGCTCGAGCGGGGGGACCCCCACGACGGGCTGAAATCAGCCCCTCCGGCGTTTGAGGAGCGGGGGTTTGGGGGCGGAGCGACCAAGGTGAAAACCTCGTTCGGGTGGTCGTGGGCATCCTGGCCGCATGCGGTCTACCGCGTCCGGCGGGAGAGTGGCACGCTGCCGTCCATGGGGGCTTTGAGGCGTATTCGGCGCCGGATGGGGCGCAGACGGGTGCTGGTGGGTGTGGGGATCGCGGCCGCCGGTGTGTTCGGGGTGGCGGCGTGTCAGCCGGGGGACGGGCTGAGTTCCGCCGCGGTGGCCTACACGACCGACCGGACCGCGACCAAGGAACTCCAGCGGCAGCACGTGAACGTGCGCTGGCTCAGCTGCACGGCCTCCTACGGCAGTGCCAACAAGGCCTACACCCCCGGCAAGGCAACCTCCGCGACCGAGAACACCGTCGCCTCCGTCGACTGCCAGGGCCAGACGGACGACGGACGGGACATCACCGTCAAGGGCAAGGTCACCCGCGCCGTCGACGGCGCCTGTGTGCGCGGGAACCTCGTGGCCACGGTCGGTGGCAAGGAGTGGTTCCACGTGAACGGACTGGGGAACTGCGACGCCACCAACGCCCCCACCCCGCCCGTCACGTTCAACCCCACGAACGGCGGCCCCAACCCCACCGTCACGGTCACCGTGACCCAGACCATGTGGTGCAAGGGCGACCCGACCTGCTGGCCCGCGCAGGGCAAGTGACCTGCCCGGCCGGACGCGGATCAAGTGATCCGAACCACTGTCGGGGGGCGCTTGCGCTGCATAGGGTGATCGGGTGACAGAGTCCGCACCCTCCGCGTATCTCCGGTTTCCGCACCTGCACGGCGAGTTGGCCGTCTTCACGGCCGAGGACGACATCTGGGCCGCCCCCCTCGACGGCGGCGGCCGGGCCTGGCGGGTCAGCGCCGACAACGTACCGGTGAACCATCCGCGCATCTCCCCGGACGGCACGACCGTCGCCTGGACGTCGACGCGCGACGGGGCACCCGAGGTGCATGCCGCCTCCCTGGCGGGCGGACCGTCCAAACGGCTGACGTACTGGGGGAGTTCGCGGACCCAGGTGCGCGGCTGGACCCCCGAAGGACAGGTGCTCGCGCTGAGCACTCAGGGGCAGGCGAGCCTGCGGCGCAGCTGGGCGCGGGCCGTCCCGCTCGACGGCGGCCCCGCGACGATGCTTGCGTACGGACCTGTCGGCGATGTCGCCCACGGCGGCCCCGGTGTCGTCCTGCTGTCCGCTCCCATGGGACGCGAGGCCGCCTGGTGGAAGCGGTACCGGGGCGGTACGGCGGGCAAGCTGTGGATCGACACGGAGGGGGGCGGGGAGTTCGTACGGCTGCATGAAGAGCTGGACGGGAATCTCGAGTACCCCTTCTGGGTGGGAGAGCGCATCGCCTTCCTGTCGGATCACGAGGGGGTCGGGGCGCTGTACTCCTCCCTCGCCGACGGATCCGATCTGCGGCGGCACACGGCGGCCGACGGGTTCTACGCCCGGCACGCTGCCACCGACGGCACCCGCGTCGTCTACGCGTCCGCCGGTGAACTATGGCTCCTCGACGACCTGGAGGGCGCCGAGCCGCGCCGGCTGGACATCCGGCTCGGCGGACAGCGCGTCGACCAGCAGCCGCACCCCGTGAGCGCGTCGCGCTGGTTCTCGGCCGGCGCGCCCGACCACACCGGACGCGGCAGCGCGATCTCCGTGCGCGGCGCCGTCCACTGGGTCACCCACCGCTCGGGCCCGGCCCGCGCCCTCGCCGCGCGGCACGGCGTACGCGCCCGGCTGCCCCACACCTTCCGGGCGGAGGGCGAGGAGCACGTCGTGTGGGTGACGGACGCGGAGGGCGACGACGCCCTGGAGTTCGCCCCGGCGACGGGAGTCGCGCCGGGAGCCACGCCCCGCAGGCTCGCCGCCGGGCAGCTCGGGCGCGTCCTCGGGCTCGCGATGGCACCCGACGGGAGTCGCGCCGCCGTCGCCTCGCACGACGGACGCGTTCTGCTCGTCGAGCGGGAGAGCGGCGAGGTGCGCGAGGTCGACCGGGGTGAGGACGGCGAGGTCACCGGCCTGGTCTTCTCGCCCGACTCGGCCTGGCTCGCCTGGTCGCATCCCGGGCCCCGCCCGCTGCGCCAGCTCAAGCTCGCCAACACCGCGGACCTGTCGGTGACGGAGGCGACTCCGCTCCGCTTTCGGGACTACGCGCCCGCGTTCACGCTCGACGGCAAGCACCTCGCCTTCCTGTCGGCGCGCGCCTTCGACCCCGTCTACGACGAGCACGTCTTCGACCTGGCGTTCGTCGGCGGCTCACGGCCGTATCTGATCACCCTGGCCGCGACCACGCCGTCCCCCTTCGGACCGCAGCGCCACGGCCGACCCTTCGAGGCACCGGACAAGGACGAGACGCCTGACAGCGAGGGCGCGCCCACCACCCGCATCGACCTCGACGGACTCGCCGACCGGATCGTGCCGTTCCCCGTCGAGGCCGCCCGCTACTCCACGCTGCGGGCCGCCAAGGACGGGCTGCTGTGGCTGCGGCACCCGGTCATCGGCGTGCTCGGCGCCTCCCGTGCCACCCCGGACGACCCGGACCCGAAGACCGAACTGGAGCGGTACGACCTCGCCCAGCGGCGCATCGAGCACCTCGCCGCCGACGCCGACCACTTCACCGTCAGCGGAGACGGCAAACGGGTCCTGCTGTGGACCGACGGCAAGCTCAAGGTCGTCCCCAGCGACCGGCGCGCCTCGAACGACGACGAGAGCGACACGAACATCACCGTCGACCTGTCGAGAGTGCGGCAGACCGTCGATCCGGCCGCCGAATGGCGTCAGATGTACGACGAGACGGGCCGGCTCATGCGGGACAACTTCTGGCGGCCCGATCTGGGTGGGGTCGACTGGGAGGGGGTTCTCGATCGCTACCGGCCGGTGCTGGAGCGGGTCGCCACGCACGACGACCTGGTGGATCTGCTGTGGGAAGTGCAGGGTGAACTGGGGACGTCCCATGCGTACGTCACTCCGCGCGGCGGGTGGGGCAGCGGGGAACGGGCGCAGGGACTGCTCGGGGCCGACATCTCCCGTCATGAGGACGGCAGTTGGCGTATCGACCGGATCCTTCCCTCGGAGACCTCCGACCCGGAGGCGCGGGCGCCGCTCGCGGCGCCCGGGGTCGCGGTGCGGGCCGGGGACGCGATCGTCGCGGTCTCCGGGCAGCCGGTCGACCCGGTGGCGGGGCCGGGGCCGCTGCTCGTCGGCACGGCGGGCAAGCCGGTGGAGCTGACCATCTCGCCCTCGGGGGGCGGCGATCCGCGTCACGCGGTGGTGGTCCCGCTCGCCGACGAGGAACCGCTGCGCTACCACGCGTGGGTCGCGGACCGGCGTGCCTACGTCCACGAGAAGTCCGGGGGTCGCCTCGGCTATCTGCATGTGCCGGACATGGTCGGCTCCGGATGGGCCCAGCTCCACCGCGATCTGCGGATCGAGGTGGCCCGCGAGGGGCTCGTCGTGGACGTCCGCGAGAACCGCGGCGGCCACACCTCTCAGCTCGTCGTCGAGAAGCTGGCGCGCCGGATCGTGGGCTGGGACCTGCCGCGCGGCCTGCGCCCGTACTCCTACCCGGAGGACGCGCCGCGCGGTCCCGTCGTCGCCGTCGCCAACGAGTTCTCCGGCTCCGACGGTGACATCGTCAACGCGGCGATCAAGGCGCTCGGCATCGGCCCCGTCGTCGGCACGCGTACGTGGGGCGGTGTGATCGGCATCGACAGCCGCTACCGGCTCGTCGACGGCACGCTCGTCACCCAGCCCAAGTACGCCTTCTGGCTGGAGGGTTACGAGTGGAGCGTGGAGAACCACGGCGTCGACCCCGACGTCGAGGTCGTCCAGGCCCCGCAGGACTACGCCGCCGGGCGTGACGTCCAGCTCGACGAGGCGATCCGGATCGCGCTGGCCGCGCTCGCGGAGAACCCGGCGAAGGCTGCGCCCGCTTTGCCGCCGCTTTGATCTTCGTCTCGCCGGCGGCGGGTGCGGCGCCGTGGCAGTCGCCGTGCGCGCGTGCGGGGCTGTCGCGGCTCGGGTGATCCGCCGCTTGTGAGGCCCTGGGGACGGTGGACGGTACGAGGCGGTGGCCCGGTGGGGCCGATACGATGCGGGCGTAATGATCAGACGGCCTGAGGAGGCACACGCATGGCGGGAGAGCCGCAGGACGACTGCCTGTTCTGCAAGATCGTCGCGGGGCAGATCCCGGCGGACGTGGTCCGGGAGAGCGACACGACCGTCGCGTTCCGGGACATAAACCCTCAGGCGCCCACCCACGTCCTGGTCATCCCCAAGGTGCACTACCCGGACGCGGCGACCCTGGCGGCCGCCGAGCCCACCATCGCCGCGGACATACTGCGCGAGGCCGCCGAGGTCGCGGGCGACGAGAAGCTGGAGAGCTACCGCATCGTGTTCAACACGGGCAGCGGCGCCGGGCAGACCGTTTACCACACGCACGCCCACATCCTGGGCGGCCGTGGCATGCAGTGGCCGCCGGGGTAATCGACCGTGTCCGCACGTGAATTGGTGGTCCTCGGCACCGCCAGCCAGGTCCCGACCCGGCACCGCAACCACAACGGATATCTGCTGCGCTGGGACGGCGAGGGACTGCTCTTCGACCCCGGTGAGGGCACGCAGCGGCAGATGCTGCGTGCCGGGGTCGCCGCGCACGACCTGCACCGGATCTGTGTCACCCACTTCCACGGGGACCATTCGCTCGGGCTCGCCGGGGTGATCCAGCGCATCAACCTCGACCGCGTGCCGCACGAGGTGACCGCGCACTATCCGCGCTCCGGGCAGCGGTTCTTCGACCGGCTGCGGTATGCCACGGCGTATCGCGAGACCGTCGCGCTGACGGAGGCGCCGGTCGACGCGGACGGGGTGCTCGCCGTCACGCCGTCGTACGCCTTGGAGGCGCGCCTCCTCTCCCACCCTGTGGAGTCCTTCGGGTACCGGCTGGTCGAGCCGGACGGGCGGCGGATGCTGCGGGAGCGGCTCGCGGAGCGCGGGATCAAGGGGGCGGACGTGGGGCGGATCCAGCGGGAGGGTGCGCTGGGGGGTGCCTTGCTCGAGGACGTCAGTGAGGTGCGGCGCGGGCAGCGGTTCGCGTTCGTCATGGATACCCGGTTGTGCGACGGGGTGTACGCGCTTGCCGAGGGGTGCGATCTGCTGGTCATCGAGTCGACGTTCCTGGACGAGGATCTGCGACTCGCCGAGGATCATGGGCACTTGACCGCCGGGCAGGCGGGGCGGGTGGCTCGGGACGCCGGTGTGCGGCACCTTGTGCTGACCCACTTCAGTCAGCGGTATTCCGAGCCGGAGGAGTTCGAGCGGCAGGCTCGGGCGGCCGGGTTCGAGGGGGAGCTGACTGTGGCGCATGACTTGGTGCGGGTGCCGGTGCCCAAGCGGGGTTCTGGCGGGGGCGCCTGACGCGGGGCACCCCTGGGCCGGGGTGCCTGGGGCGGGTGCCTGACGCGGGGGGCCCTGGGCCGGGGTATTGCCTGGGCCGGGGGGCGCCTGACGCGGTGGTGCCTGGGACGGGTGCCTGAGGCCGGGGGGCACCTGACGCGGTGGTGCCTGGGGCGGGTGCCTGAGGCCGGGGGGCGCCTGACGCGGTGGTGCCTGGGACGGGTGCCCGAGGCCGGGGGCGCCTGCCGTCGGAGAGTGGGTCGGGGCCGTGCCGGTACATCCGCCCGTCGCCGTTGGGCACCTCCCTTCGCTGACATGGTTCGAGGGTGTTGTGACCACGTAAGCGACGGGCATGTGATGTACCGGCACGGCCCCTTCCGTGGTCTGGCGGATGCGGCTCCGGTGGGGGAGTGGTCGGGGGGCGACCGTACGATGCTTTGATGTCTCTCCCCAAAGCTGAGCTGCACCTGCACATTGAAGGCACCCTGGAGCCTGAGCTGGCCTTTGCGCTGGCCGCGCGCAATGGTGTCGCGTTGCCGTACGCGGACACTGAGGAGTTGCGCAAGGCGTATCTGTTCGACGATCTTCAGTCGTTCCTGAATCTGTACTACGAGCTGATGGCCGTGCTGCGTACGGAGCAGGACTTCGCCGATCTGGCCGACGCGTATCTGGCGCGGGCTGCCGCGCAGGGGGTGCGGCACGCGGAGATCTTCTTCGATCCTCAGGCGCATATCGCGCGGGGGGTGGCGATGGGGACGGTCGTGGAGGGGCTGTGGCGGGCGCTCGGGCGGAGTGAGGACAAGCATGGAGTCTCGACCGCGCTGATCATGTGTTTTCTGCGGGACGAGTCGGCCGCGTCGGCGATGGAGACGCTGGAGGCCGCTAAGCCCTATCTCGATCGGATCGTGGGGGTCGGGCTCGACTCCGCCGAGGTGGGGCACCCGCCGGTCAAGTTCCGTGAGGTGTACGAGGCGGCTGCCCGGCTGGGACTGCGGCGTGTCGCGCACGCGGGCGAGGAGGGGCCGCCCGCGTACATCACCGAGGCCCTTGATGTCCTTGGTGTCGAGCGCGTCGACCATGGGCTGCGCTGCATGGAGGATCCCGACCTCGTCGAGCGGCTGGTCAGGGAGCGGGTGCCGCTGACGCTCTGCCCGCTGTCGAACGTACGGCTGCGGGCCGTGGACGTCCTCGAGGAGCATCCGCTGCCCGCCATGCTGGACGCCGGCCTGCTGTGCACGGTCAACTCCGACGATCCCGCGTACTTCGGCGGGTACGCCGGCGACAACTTCCACGCGCTGCGCGAGGCGCTCGGGCTCGACCAGGAACGGTTGCGGGAGCTGGCGCGCAACTCGTTCGTCGCGGCATTCCTGGAGCACGACGAGGAGCGGCGGGCCCGCTACCTCGCCGAGGTCGAGGCGTACGAGTTCGAGTAGGCGTCAGATGGTTCCGGGGCCCGGGGCTGTGGATGCCGCCGCCGTGTCGTACGCCGTTCGCTGGGCGGGGACTGCCTCCAGCGGGATTTCCACGATCTGGGTGCGCTGGGGGCGCAGTGCCACGGCCGTCAGCGGGACGGTGACGAGCAGCAGGCCGAGTGCCAGGATCGTGCCCATCGCCGGGTAACCGGCCCACGCGGACAGCAGACTGCCGGTGAGCGGGCCGCACGCCGTGCCGAGCGAGGAGGCGGAGCCGACGAGGACCGCCCACCGGCCGCGCGGGTCCAGGGACGCGGCCAGGCCGATCACATACGAGAGCACGACCGGGTAGAGCGTGTTCCAGGCGATCTCGCCCGTCGCGAAGGACGGGAGGTCGTGCGCCGCCGCGCTCAGCGCGATACAGCCGGCGATCACCGCTGTGCCGGCGCCGATCGGCAGTGCCTGGCCGAGTCGGGAGCCCAGCGCGCCCGCGCCGATCACCCCCAGCAGCCCGGCGCCGAGCCCCGCCGCGAAGACCGCGCCGACCGTCACCTCGGTGAGCCCCGCCTGCGTCACCCCGATCCGGCCGCTGACGCCCCACAGGGAGTTCTGCGCGAGGGACCAGAAGAGCATCGCGGCGGCGAGGAGGAGGCCGGAGCGGGGGTGGGGGAGCGGGGTGGCGGTGAGCAGCGCCTGGGGTGCGGGTGTGCGGGCGGGGAGGTGTCCGGTGGTGGGCAGTACGAGGAGCGCAGTGCCGGCGATCGCGGCGAGCGGGAGGCCGTGGGCCGGGCCCAGGTGGGGGATCGTCAGATACAGGGCGCCCGCGAGGGCGGAGACGCCGAGCAGGCCCAGCGTGGTGGTGCGGTGGGGGTCGCGCCGGCCGGCGATTCCGGCCGCGGCGACCGTGCTGGCCGTACCGGAGCCGAAGCCGCCGACGAGGGCGCCGGCGACGACCAGCGGGACGGTCGTGGTGAGCGCGGCGGTGCCGTAGCCGGCCGCGGCGAGGAGCAGGCCCGTGCGGGCGAGCCGGCGCGGGCCGAAGCGGTCGACGCGCGAGGCGAGCAGGAAGCCCGCCGTCGCCGAACTCAGCAGCAGCGCGCTGCCGATGGCCCCGGCCTGCGTGGCCGAGAGCGGAAGACCCGCGTCCAGCCTTCCGACGGTGGTCGGCAGCAGATACGCGGCGAGATACCCGGCTGTGAAAAGGGCGACGAGGGGCCAGGGCGGGGTGGTGCGGGCGGACACGGGCGTTCCCAGGGCATGCGAAAGAAGCGGCTCAAGAAGGGGGTTGGGCGGCTGTCGACGGACAGGAACGCGCGGCCAATTTGTATCAAGGGGGAGGGCGCCCGAAGAAGGTGGGGTGGTGTGATGTGGGGCACGTTGGGTTTGGGGTGGGGATGCCGGGGTAAACGCGGTCCCTTTGTTCCGGGTCCACAGCCTGAACGGCACCGTCCTCCGCGCCCTCCCGGGTTGTCTGTGCCCGCTACTGCACTCCCCGCCCATGACCTACGTGGACGAGCACGCGCAGCATCCGGAGCCGCCCGTCGCGGGGGACGAAACAGCCACCCTGCTCGGCTCGCTGGAGCGGCAGCGGGCGACCCTGGCGTGGAAGTGCGGGGGGCTGGACGCGGCCGGGCTGAGGGCGACGGTCGGCGTCTCGTCGATCACCCTGGGCGGGTTGCTCAAGCACCTGGCCCATGTCGAGGACGACTACTTCTCGGGGCGGCTGTTCGGGCGGGAACCCAGTCCCCCGTTCGACACGGCGGACTGGGACAGCGATCCCGACGGGGACTGGCACCTCGCCGCAGAGGACAGCCCCGAGCGGGTCTTCGCCCTGTGGCGGGACACCGTGGCCCGCTCCCGCTCCCTGGTCGCCCAGGCACTGGCCGACGGCGGCCTGGACCGCCTGGCCGGACGCAAGTGGCCCGACGGCCGTGCCCCCAGTCTGCGCCGCATCCTCATCGACCTGATCGAGGAGTACGCCCGACACGTAGGCCACGCCGACCTCATCCGGGAGTCCGTCGACGGCCTGGTGGGCGAGGATCCGCCCCGCCCCCCGTCCGGTGTCTGAGGACGAGCGCGGAACGCGACAGGGGGCTGCGGGCCGGGAAGGGCAGAGGCGGAGGGGGCGAAGACCGTTTGGTTCAGCCCGCGGTGACGACGGCCCGCACGGTTCCGTCAGTCCCCGCCACCAGCACCGGCGTCCCGGCCCCGCCAAGGTCCCGTACCGCAGCCAAGTCCTCCGCGGACGCGGTATCCGCCTCGGACACAACCGCCGCCGCCTCCAAGGACTTCGCCCCGGACGCCACCGCCATCGCCACGGCGGTCTGCAGGGCGCTCAGCCGCAGAGAGGGCAGATCCACGGTCCCCGCGACATACGTGCGGCCCGTCTCGTCGCGTACGGCCGCCCCCTCGGGCACACCGTTGCGGGCCCGCGCGGAACGGGCCAGGGTGACGATCTTGCGGTCCTCGGCGTCAAGCGCGCTGCTGTCGGTCATGTCCTGAGCATACGAAGAACCGGTCCGGAGGGCTCAGGCGGCTATCCGGCCACCGGATACATCGACCCCCGCCGGCCCTCCGGCGACGCCAGCCACTCCAGCTTCGCCGCCGTGTTCGCCTCCGGCATCGGCGTGTGCAGCACGATCGTGAGGTCGGGCCGCGCCGGCACCTTCATGGCGGTGGACTCGACGGCGAGCAGCCCGACCAGTGGATGGTCGAGCTCCTTGCGGATCTGCCCGGCGTCCTCGATGTCCCGCTGCTCCCACAGTTCGGCGAACTCGGGGCTCTTATCCCTCAGTTGGACCAGCAGCTCCTGGAAGCCCTCGTCGTCCGGCGCGGCGGAGCACGAGGCACGGAACTGGGCGACGACCGTGCGCGCGTTCCGCTCCCAGGTCCGGGACTGGCCCCGGTAGAGCGGGTCGGTGAAGAAGTCGACGATGCAGTTCTGCGTGTTCTCGGGACGCATGCCGAGGACCATCCCCGCGGCGTCGTTGTACATGACGCAGTTGTAGTACCGGTCCATGATGTGCGCCGGGTAGGGCATCCAGGTGTCGATCAGCCGCCGCAGCCCGTCGCACATGTCCCGGTCCTCGGGAGCGACTTCGGGAGCGGGTGGATTCAGCCCGGCCAGCAGATACAGATGGCGTCGCTCGGCGTTGCTGAGCCGCAGTACGCGGGCGACCGCGTCGAGGACCTGCGGCGAGACGGAGATGTCCCGCCCCTGTTCCAGCCACTGGTACCAGGAGGCGCCGACGCCGGCGAGCACGGCGACCTCCTCGCGGCGCAACCCGGGCGTGCGGCGGCGTGCCCCGCCGTCCGGCAGCCCGGCCTGGGCCGGTGACACCCGCGCCCTGCGGCTCATCAGGAACTCGCGCAGCTCCCGCCGCCGATGGGTCTTGAGCGCGTCCTCCGTCACGTGCGAATCCCCCTCCGGGTGACTGGTGGTGCGACCACCAGCATAAGTTCCCGCTCCCCACCGTTATTCCGATCGCAGGAAGCTCTTGCCCATGGCGATCGACACCACCGAAACCACCACTCCCGTACGACTTCCCTCCGTGGACACCCCGCCCGGCACCCGGCTGTCGACGCGAGACAAGCTCGTCCTGTTCGTGTTGTGCGCCGCGCAGTTCATGGTCGCGCTCGACTTCTCCGTACTCAACGTGGCGCTGCCCGTGCTCGGCAAGGACCTGGGCATGAGCCAGTCCGCGCTGCAGTGGGCGGTCACCGCCTTCGCGCTGCCGTCGGGCGGCTTCCTGCTTCTCTTCGGCCGCATCGGCGACCTGTACGGCCGCCGCAAGCTGTTCCTCACCGGCCTCGCCCTCTTCGGTACGGCCTCACTGCTCGCGACCTTCGCCTGGGACCCGGCGTCGTTCCTGGCCGGCCGGGCGTTGCAGGGCCTGGGCGCGGCGGCGATCGTGCCGACCGGCATGTCGCTGCTGACGACGACCTTCCCCGAGGGCCCGGCGCGCGACCGTGCCCTCGGCATCTCCGGCACGCTGCTGTCCCTCGGCTTCACGGTCGGCATGGTGGCGGGCGGCGTGCTGACCGACGTACTGAGCTGGCGCTCGACGATGGGCCTGCTGTCGGTGTTCGCGCTGATCGTACTGCCGCTCGCGCCGGGCCTGCTGCCCGAGTCCCGCACCCCGGACCGCCCGCGGCTGGACTTCCCCGGCGCGGTCACCGTCACCGGCGGGCTGCTGGCCCTGATCTACGCCCTCTCGACGGCCGCCGAGCGCGGCTTCGGCGGCGCGGACGTCATCACCGCCCTCGTCGCGGGCCTGCTCCTGCTCGCCGCGTTCGTGTACGTCGAGTCCCGTGCCCACGCCCCGCTCGTCAGCCTCCCCATGCTGCGCCGCCGCACGGTGGCGTGGGGCAACCTGGGCGGTCTGGTCACCTTCTCGATGATGTCGACGGTCGTCTTCGCGCTCACCCTGTACCTGCAGGAGACTCTTGACCTCTCCGCGTTCGAGACCGGCCTGGTCTTCGGTGTGCAGGGCGTCCTGTCGGCCATCGCCGGGGTGTGCGCCCCGAAGGTCATCGGCCGCTTCGGTGCCCGCCGTACGCTGGTCGGCTCGCTGGCCGGCCAGGGTCTGTTCGTGGCCGCGCTGCTGCCGCTGAACGCGCACACCTGGTCCGTCTGGCTCGCCACCGCCGCGGTCTCGCTGGCCAGCATGTGCCACCTCGGCGCGATCATCTCGTACGGCCTGACCGTCACCTCGGGCGTCCCCGACGAGGAACAGGGCCTGGCCACCGGCCTGGTGACCTCCACCCAGCAGGTCGGCCTCACGATCGGCATCCCGCTGCTCGGTGTCCTCGCGACCACGTCGACGGATCTGCTGTCCGGCGTCCACACGGTCCTCGCCGTGGACGCGGCGATCGTGCTCGGCGCGGCGGTCGCGGTCGCGGTGGGGCTGGGTTCCGCATCGCGTGCGCGACGGGAGGTGCGGGCCTGACGGGGGTGGGCCCGCGACCGGGGCGCCATCGAAGCCGTACGGTTTCGATGGCGCCCTCCAGTGCCGTCACTTCGACCGGCGTGCGACGCGGAGCACGGCCTCCTCCATCTGCGGCAGGACTCGCTGTCCCCCGACCGCCAGGGCTATCGCCGCGGCGACACCGGCCCAGGCGACCGGGCCGAGCGGCGTGCAGCCGAAGAATTGGCTGGCGCCCGGCGTCTGGACCAGAGCGACGAGGGCTGCGGCGGAGCCGAGAGAGGTGGCGCGGACCAGCGGGCTGCCCCGGCGGTCGGCCAGGGTCTGGGCGAGCTGGGTACCGACCACACCGCACAGGGCCATCGTCGTGGAGCGGCGGGTCGAGCCCGGGGTGAAGCGGCCGATCAGCCAGGCCGTGAGCGCGCCCAGGCAGGTGGTCAGGGCGCGGTGGCGGATCTGACGGATCAGCGGCGCGCCGAGGAGCTTCGTACCGATGTCGGACGGCTCCTCGAGGGATCCGGGACGCGTGGCCTCCTGCGGGGATCCGGTGGCTGCCGCCTCCTCCCTCGGCGTGACCGCCACCGCCATCGCCGGGAACAGGTCCGTGAACAGGTTCACCAGCAGCATCTGCCGGGTGGAGAGCGGGGCCGACCCCGACAGGAGAGTGCCGAGGATGCCGAACCCGACTTCGCCCGCGTTGCCGCCGATCAGGATGGCGATGGCGTCGGCGACGCTGTGCCACAGGGCACGCCCTTCGGTGACCGCCTCGATCAGGACCGTCATGTCGTCGTCGGTGAGGACGATGTCGGCCGCGTTGCGCGCGGCCGCCGAGCCGCGGGCGTTGATGCCCACGCCGATGTCGGCGGCGCGGATGGCCGCGGCGTCGTTGGCGCCGTCCCCGACCATCCCGACCACCCGGCCCGCGTCCCGCAGGGCCTCGACGACCTGGAGCTTCTGCTCGGGCGCGACCCGGGCCACGACTCCCACGTCGCGCAGCATCCGGGACCGGACCGACCGGTCCGCGGACGTCAGTTCGTCGCCCGTGACCACGGTGGTGTCGTCCGGCCAGCCCAGTTCGGCGGCGATCGCCCGGGCGGTCTGCGGGTGGTCACCGGTCAGCATGACCGGTCGTACGCCCGCCTCGCGCAGCCCCCGCACCAGGGCCGTGGACGTCTCACGCGGTACATCCGCCAGCGCCACCAGGCCGGTGAACTCCAAGCCTTCCAGCGGTTGTTCGAGGAGGTCCGACGGATTCTCGTGCTCGACCAGCGGGCGCTCGGCCACCGCCAGGACGCGCAGGCCGTCGCGGGCCAGCGACTGCGCGGTGTCGGCCGCGTGGGGCGGGAGGCCGGGGCAGGCGGGCAGGACGGTTTCCGGGGCGCCTTTGACCACGAGCATCGGTGCGCCGTCCGCGCCGTGGCCGACGGCAGCGGCGTATCCGCGGCCGGCCTCGAACGGACGGCCCTCGGTCTGCACCCAGTCCGGGTCGGGGCCCGCCGCGTCAAGGACCGCCTCGTCGGTCGCGTGCACGGGCCGGTCGGAGCCGCCGTCGATGCGGGGGCATGCCCGGGCCGCGACACGCAGGGTGTGGCCGTATGCCGGTTCCTCCGGCGCGCCCGCGTCCGCACCCGGCGTGCGTGACGGGGCAACAGCGGGGTTCGCCCCGTCCGTATCTGGGGGCTGCGCCCCCAGACCCCCGCCGTCGCGCTTCGCGCTCGTCCTCAAACGCCGGACGGGCTGATTTGTCGCGTCCGTCACTTGTACAAGGTGCAGGCGGTTCTCCGTGAGGGTGCCAGTCTTGTCGAAGCAGACCGTGTCCATGCGGCCCAGCGCCTCCAGGGTGCGCGGGGCGCGGACGAGGACGCCGCGGCGGCTCAGGCGGCGGGCGGCGGCCAGCTGCGCCACCGTGGCCACCAGCGGGAGCCCTTCGGGGACGGCGGCCACTCCCACCGCCACGCCACCGCTCACGGCCTGCCGGATCGGCGTACCGCGCAGCAGCGACAGACCCGTCACCGCGGCCCCGCCCCCCATCGTCAGCGGCAGGGCCTTACGGGTGATCTCCTGGAGCCTGGCCTGCACGCCCGCGGCCGGTGGCATACGGGCGGCGAGGTGGACGGCGCGGGCCGCCTCGGTGCGGTCACCGGTGTCGACCACGACGGCCCGGGCCTCTCCGGCCACCACGGTGGTGCCCTCGAAGACCATGCAGCGGCGGTCGGGCACGGCGGCGCGCGGAGTCGGGTCCGTCTGCTTGTCCGCCGGCAGGGACTCTCCGGTGAGCGCGGACTCGTCGACCTCCAGGCCGTTCTCCCACAGGATGCGGGCGTCGGCGGGCACCACGTCGTCCGCCTTGAGCTCGATCACGTCGCCCGTCCCCAGCTTGGCGGCGTCCACGGTGTGTGCCCCGTCCGGCGCGTCCTCGTCCGAGGCCGTGACACGCGCCTTCTGCTTCTGCTCCGCGAGCAGCCCGGACAGCGCCCGTTCGGCGCGTAGCCGCTGTATGCCGCCGACCAGCGCGTTCAGGTCGAGGGCACCGAGCACCAGCATCGCGTCCATGGCGGAGCCGAGGATCGCCGACGCGGCCGAGCCGACCGCCAGGACCGGGGTGAGCGGGTCGTCCAGCTCGCCGCGCACGGCCCGGGCGAGCTGCCACGACCAGCGGGCCGGGGCGAGGACCGGAACCCGGCCGACGGCGTCGGCCGCATCGTGGGCTCGGTGCGTCATCTGCTCGGCCGCGGTCGTCTCCGCGTCCGGTTCGCTCTCCAGCCGGGCCCGGACCTCGTCCGGCGACAGCGCGTGCCAGGCCACCCGGGGCCGGGGGTGCGGAGCGCGCGCGGCCGCCACGCCGACCGCCGCTCGCGCCCCGCTCAGCAGGGCCGCCGCCGCGGCCGCGTCCACCGGCGCGTGCCGCAGCCCGGGCAGCGGGGTACGGCGGCCACGCTCGGACTCGCGGACCGCCACCAACAGGCCGGACAGCGCGGCCCCGGACCGGGCCAGGGTCTGCGCCCTGTGGCCGACCGTGCGGGCCGCCGGTACCGCGCTCAGCAGCCGCCACACATCGGGCAGACCGTGCGGAGCCAGCACGTCCGCACCCCACACCACCGCGGCGTCCCCGTCCGCGAGCGCGACGGCCACATCGCCGCTGAGCAGCCCGGACAGTACGTCGCTGTCGTCGGCCGAACGCGGCCGGGCGACCGTGACGACGGTGCCGCCCCGGTCGCGCAACGCGTGCACGACCTCACTCAACGGCTGGTCAGCGCCCACGACTTGGTCGGCGAGACCGGTGAACTCGCCCAGCGCCGGGTCGTCCACGACCACGACGTGCAGTCCCGCGCGGCGCGCCGCGTCCAGCACGGTCTCGGCCCACGGGTCGGCGCCCGCGCCCGGAGCGAGCAGCGCGCTCGGGTGCAGGACGACGGTGTCGGTCATCTCCAGCTGCCGCAGCCGCTCCGTGTCGCGCACCAGCACACCCGTCCGGGCCAGCGCGCCGCCCAGCACGGCGTGGAAGGCGCCGGGACCGTACCGCGCGGCCTTGGGGGAGCCGGAGAGTACCGCTTCCGCCGCCTCCGCGCCGTCGTGCTTGACCAGCAGCGTCGCCGCGGCACCCAACAGGCTGCCGGCGGAGGCATGGGCGGCGTACTCCTGGGCGGGCGAGGTCCGCAGCGGCGGGCGCGCGGAGGGATCCGCGGCCACACTGACACGATCCGGCGCGCACACCCGGTCGTGCACCGCGTCGAACGCCGCCACCCGGGCCACCGTCTCCGCCAACTGACAGGCCCGCAGTGCCCCGTCGAGCAGCAGTCCGGCAGGCGTCTGACCGGCGCCGTGCGCGGCCGCGTTCGCGACGGCCAGCGCCACATCCATGCGGGAGCGGCCGAGCCTGGCCCCCAGCCACGCACGGAAGCGCGGGTTCTCGCGCAGCAGCGTCACCACCGCGGTCACCAGTCGCGGTGAGGGCGGCAGGCGCAGGGCGTACCCGGTCAGCCCGGCCGCGGTGCCCGCCACGTCGACCGCGAGCGCCGCCGCGGCGGCTCGTACCCCGGCCGCGTCACCGGGATGTGGGAAGTCCTCCACCTCCTCGTCCGCCGGGGCCAGCCCGTGCCGGGCCGCGATTTCCGTCGCTCGCTCCACCACCCGGTCGGCGACCGCGTCCTCGCTCGCGCTCACCACCAGCCGCGCCAGTCCGCCGTCCCAGTACGCGAACGCGACGTCCGGCCGCTCCGCCAGCGCCGCGGCCGCCCGTCGCGCCGCGTGCTCGATACCGCCCGCCCTCCGTACCAGGTCCGCAGACGCAGGCCGCAGGGCGATGTGTGCCCGTGGGCCGGACCGCCAGGGGCGCGGCCCACCGGGCATCGCGTTTCGGGCGACCTGCGCGACCCGCACGGCGGTGTCCGCGCTGCGTACACCGGACCGCGCCGTGCCCGCCACCGCCCGGGCGGCCACGCCCACCGCGGGCGCGGCGCCGCGCGCGAGCAGCCGGGACCCGGCCGGCACGAGCCCGGCGACGTCAGAGGGACGCAGCAGCGCAAGGAACATGGCAGGTCCTCAGATGGTGGTGCGGCCACGCCGCGCGGTGGGGCCGCCGTGGCCTGTGGAGGCCCTGCTCTGACTGGTGGACGCCTTCCGTTGCCGCAGGGACGTCTTGCTCCACTCCGCGGACGTCTTGTCGCGCGCCGCGGACTGTTCGGCTGACATCCCGCCTTCGGAGCCTTCCGCGTTCTCGGAGCTTTCAGGGACTGCCGGCGCCTTCGGCCGCGGCTGCGTCAGCCAGGCCACGGCCGCGCCGGTGAGGGCGATGGGCCACTCCACCACGCCCGCGACCCCGAGCACCCCGGCCCCCGTGTACACCACCATCCGACGCCCGCGCGGCGACACCGACCCGACGGCGTCGAGCGCGCCCCCGGCCGCCCTGCCTACAACCCCTGCCCCGGGCACCTTCTGCAGGACCGTGCCCGCGGCCCGCAACGGCTGGGGAAGGGGCGACGACTTCTTCTGCTGAGCCATGACTCTCGCCTCCCGCGATGACCTTTCGCAGAGGCGAGTTCCCGGAAAACGAGCTTTATCCCGTTCAGGACGGGCGCGCGGGTCTCAGGGCCGGTCAAGGCGGAGACGCTCGGCCTTCGGCAGGCCGGCGACGACGAGATCGTACGAATCCTCGATGAGCTCCCGGACCAGGCGGTCGGGGAGTTCGCCGTCGACGCGCACGGTGTTCCAGTGCCGCTTGTTCATGTGGTACCCGGGGATGATCAGGCCCGGGTACTCGCCGCGCAGCCGGATCGCGTCCTCCGGGTCGCACTTCAGGTTGACCGTCAGCGGGCGCGCGTTCAGGGGCGTCAGCGCGAAGAGCTTGCCCAGCACCTTGAAGACCGAGGTCTCCGGGTTGAAGGGGAAGTCCTCGACGGTCGCGTTGAAGGACAGGCAGAAGGTGCGCAGCTGCTGCGGAGTCACTCCGGCTTCTCCTCCTCGAGTGGCTCCACCGGGCCGACCGGCTCGACGAGCACCGTGACGATCTTGTTGCGGCGACCGGCCGCGGCCTCCGCCGTCAGCCGCAGCTCGCGTCCGTCGGGCAGCTCGACCACCGACGACGCTCCGGCGATCGGGACCCGCCCGAGCGCCTTGGCGAGCAGCCCGCCGACGGTCTCCACGTCCTCGTCGTCGTACGCCTCGAAGCCGTACAGCTCGCCGAGGTCGCCGATGTCGAGGCGGGCGGTCACCCGGTAGCGGTCGTCGCCGAGCTTCTGGACCGGTGGCAGCTCGCGGTCGTACTCGTCGGTGATCTCGCCGACGATCTCCTCGAGGATGTCCTCGATGGTGACGATGCCGGCCGTGCCGCCGTACTCGTCGATGACGACGGCGACGTGGTTGCGCTCCTGCTGCATCTCGCGCAGCAGATCGCCCGCATTCTTGGTGTCGGGCACGAAGGCGGCGGGCCGCATGGCCGAGGACACCAGCTCGGACTCGGCGTCCCGGCTGATGTGCGTCTTGCGGGCCAGGTCCTTCAGATAGACGATCCCGACGATGTCGTCCTCGCTCTCCCCGGTGACCGGGATGCGCGAGAAGCCGGACCGCAACGCCAGGGTCAGCGCCTGCCGGATGGTCTTGTACCGCTCGATGACGACGAGGTCGGTCCTTGGGACCATGACCTCGCGTACGAGGGTGTCGCCCAGCTCGAAGACGGAGTGCACCATGCGGCGCTCGTCGTCCTCGATCAGCGACTCCTTCTCCGCGAGGTCGACCAGCGCGCGCAGCTCGGCCTCGGAGGCGAACGGGCCGCGCCGGAAGCCCTTGCCGGGCGTGAGCGCGTTGCCGATGAGGATGAGCAGGGGCGGGATCGGCCCCATCACCCGCGCGAGCGGCAGCAACACGTACGCCGCCGCGGTCGCCGTGTTCAGCGGGTGCTGGCGGCCGATGGTGCGCGGCGAGACACCCACGGCGACGTACGAGACGAGCACCATGACCCCGATGGCGACGGCCAGCGCCTGCCAGGTCTTGTCGAACTCCTGCAGGCAGGCATATGTGACGAGCGCGGCGGCGGCCATCTCGCAGGCCACGCGGACGAGCAGCGCGACGTTCAGATAGCGGGTCGGGTCGGCGGCGACCTGGGCGAGCTTGGCACTGCCGCGCCGCCCGGACCGTACGGCCTCCTCGGCGCGGAAGCTGGAGACGCGCGCGAGGCCCGCCTCCGCGCAGGCGGCGAGCCAGGCGACGACGACCAGCGCGATGGCGCCGATGACGAGCTGGGGACTCATGACACGGTCGGGGCCGGAGACGGGCCCGTCATGCCCTTCTCCGCACGCCAGCCGTCCACGATGGCTGCCTGCAGACCGAACATCTCGGCCTTCTCGTCCGCTTCCTCGTGGTCGTAGCCGAGCAGGTGCAGCACTCCGTGGACGGTGAGGAGCTGGAGCTCCTCGTCCATGGAGTGCTGCGTCGCCGCTTCCTTGCCCTGCCGCTCGGCGACCTCCGGGCAGAGCACGATGTCGCCGAGCAGACCCTGCGGCGGCTCGTCGTCGTCCTTCGACGGCGGGCGCAGCTCGTCCATCGGGAAGGACATGACATCCGTCGGCCCCGGCAGGTCCATCCACTGGATGTGCAGCTGCTCCATGGCGTCGGCGTCCACGACGATCACCGAGAGCTCGGAGAGCGGGTGGATGCGCATCCGTGCGAGCGCGTAGCGGGCGATGTCGAGGATCGCCTGCTCGTCGACCTCGGTTCCGGACTCGTTGTTGACGTCGATCGACATGGGCGTGCTGTTCTACTTCCCCTTGTGTCCGGCTTTGCCGTGGCCCTTGTGGGAGCCGTTCTCGGTGCCGTTCTCGCTGTCGTACTTCTCGTACGCGTCGACGATACGGCCGACCAGCTTGTGCCGTACGACATCGTGGGACGTGAGCCGCGAGAAGTGCACGTCGTCGAGGCCCTCCAGGATGTCCTGGACCTGACGCAGACCCGACTTCGTCCCGGTCGGGAGGTCCACCTGCGTCACGTCACCCGTGACCACGACCTTCGAATCGAAGCCGAGGCGGGTGAGGAACATCTTCATCTGCTCGGCGCTCGTGTTCTGAGCCTCGTCCAGGATGATGAAGGCGTCGTTGAGCGTGCGGCCGCGCATATAGGCGAGCGGCGCGACCTCGATCGTCCCCGCTGCCATCAGGCGGGGGATGGAGTCGGGGTCGAGCATGTCGTGCAGCGCGTCGTACAGCGGGCGCAGGTACGGGTCGATCTTCTCGTACAGCGTGCCCGGCAGGAATCCGAGGCGCTCGCCGGCCTCCACCGCGGGGCGGGTCAGGATGATGCGGTTGACCTGCTTGGACTGCAGGGCCTGGACCGCCTTCGCCATGGCGAGGTACGTCTTGCCGGTGCCGGCGGGGCCGATGCCGAAGACGATGGTGTGCTTGTCGATGGCGTCGACGTACCGCTTCTGGTTGAGCGTCTTGGGGCGGATGGTGCGGCCTCGCGAGGACAGGATGTTCTGCGTGAGCACCTCGGCCGGGGTCTCCTGGCCGTCGCCCTCCCCGTTCTCGCTCGCCCTGAGCATGGCGATCGAGCGTTCCACTGCGTCCTCCGTCATCGGCTGTCCGGTGCGGAGCACCAGCATCATCTCGTCGAACAGGCGCTGGACGAGGGCGACTTCACCGGCGTCGCCGACCGCGCTGATCTCATTGCCCCGGACGTGGATGTCGGCCGCCGGGAAAGCCTTCTCGATGACGCGCAGGAGCGCGTCGCCTGATCCCAGCACGGTGACCATGGGGTGCTTCGCGGGGACCGTGAAGTGGGCTCGCGCCTGCCCCTGCGCGGGGCTGTGAGCTGTGGGTGTCTGAGTCATGGGCCGGCTCTGTAGGCCTGCGTATCCTCCTCGGTCGGCACGCTTGCCACACGGGCAGCCTTGCGGTTCCAAGCGTACGTCGCCGCACTGACACAGCCGTAGGGCTTTTCCTCACCTCACACGGACCGCTTGTGTCTCACTGGAGCGCTCGCGCCTTGTGGAGCGAGTCAGGCCGAGCGTCCGAACCCGATCGTCGGCACCGCCCGGCGCAGCGGCCAGGGGCGGGTCACCTCCGGAAGCAGGCCCTCCAGGAACGCGTATCGCCGCAGCGCCGCCGGGTCCTGGCCGTCGACCGACTGGACCCGGCGCCACCAGGCGGCGACCTCCGACCAGCCGGGCGCCGACAGCGACCCCCCGAACTCCTGGACGGAGAGGGCGGCGATCAGCCCCGCGAAGGCCAGGCGGTCGGCGAGCGGCCAGTCGGCCAGCGTTCCCATGACGAATCCCGCGACGAAGACGTCACCGGCGCCGGTGGGATCCAAGGCCTCGACGGCGATTCCCGGGGTCTCGGCGACCTCCCCGGTGCGGCGGTCCACGGCGTACGCGCCCTCCGAGCCGAGCGTGACGACCGCCAGCGGTACGCACTCGGTCAGCGCGCGGGCCGCCGCGCGCGGGCAGTCGGCCCCCGTGTACCGCATGGCCTCCTCGGCGTTCGGCAGGAACGCCTCGCAGTGTTCGAGGTCCGGGAGCCCCGCCAGGTCCCAGCGCCCGGTGTCGTCCCAGCCGACGTCCGCGAAGATCCGGGTGCCCGTGCGGGCGGCCTCGGCGATCCAGTGCGCGCGCGTGCCCGGCGTCAGCGAGGCGACGGCGGCACGCGCGCGTGGCGGGCAGTCCGGCGCGGGTTCCTCCGGCGGCGGCTCGTGCCCGTGGCTGACCATCGTGCGTTCGCCCTCGTACGCCATCGACACGGTGACCGGGGAGTGCCAGCCGGGCACCGTGCGCGAGGCCGAGAGGTCGATGCCCTCACCCTGCTCCAGGGCGTCCCAGCAGTACTCCCCGTAGTGGTCGTCCCCGAAGGCCGCGGCAAGGGAGGTACGCAGACCCAGCCGGGCCAGCGCGGTCGCCATGTTGGCCACGCCGCCGGGGCTCGATCCCATGCCGCGCGCCCAGGACTCGGTCCCGCGCACGGGGGCGGAATCAAGCCCCGTGAAGATGATGTCCAGGAAGACCGTGCCCGTGAGATAGACGTCCCAGGGCGGGTCCTTGGGGGTGCGCAGCCCGGCGAGCGGGTCGACGTGGGCCTGGCGGTACGGTCCCTCTCCGTTGGACACGATCACGGTGCGCTCCCTGGCGTGGTGCGGATCTGGTCAGTGTGCACCACACCGCGCACGGCACGCCGACGCTCACGCCGGAGCCGCCGCCGCTCAGAACCCCAGCTTGCGCAGCTGGCGGGGGTCCCGCTGCCAGTCCTTCGCCACCTTCACATGGAGGTCGAGGAAGACCGGCGTACCGAGCAGCGCCTCGATCTGCTTGCGCGACTTGATGCCGACTTCCTTGAGGCGCTTGCCCTTGGGGCCGATGACGATGCCCTTCTGGCTGGGGCGCTCGATGTAGAGGAAGGCGTGGATGTCGAGGAGGGGTCTGTCGGCGGGCCGGTCCTCGCGGGGGAGCATCTCCTCGACCACGACGGCGATGGAGTGGGGCAGTTCGTCGCGTACGCCTTCGAGGGCCGCCTCGCGGATGAGCTCCGCGATCATGACCTGCTCGGGCTCGTCCGTGAGGTCACCCTCCGGGTAGAGCGCGGGGCCCTCCGGCAGCAGCGGGACGAGGAGATCGGCCAGCAGGCCCACCTGCTTGTCGCCGACCGCCGACACCGGCACGATCTCCGCCCACTCGAACCCGAGCTCCGCGCCGAGCTGGTCGATCGCGATGAGCTGCTCGGCAAGGGTCTTGCTGTCGACCAGGTCGGTCTTCGTGACGATCGCGATCTTCGGCGTCTTCTTGATGGACGCCAGTTCCTTCGCGATGAACCGGTCACCGGGGCCGAGCTTCTCGTTGGCGGGCAGGCAGAAGCCGATCACGTCGACCTCGGCCCAGGTGGTCCGTACGATGTCGTTGAGCCGCTCACCGAGCAGCGTGCGCGGCTTGTGGAGCCCGGGGGTGTCCACCAGGATCAGCTGGGCGTCGGGCCGGTGCACGATGCCCCGTACCGTGTGCCGCGTGGTCTGCGGCTGGTCGGCGGTGATCGCCACCTTCTGGCCGACCAGAGCATTCGTGAGGGTGGACTTGCCCGCGTTGGGGCGGCCCACGAAGCAGGCGAAGCCGGCGCGGTGGGTGGCCTCGGACGGCTCGGATGACGGGGTACGAACGCTCATGGCGCCCATTCTCCCTGATCGTCGGAGCCCCGCCGCACGCCGGATGGCGGCACCCTTCTCTGTGAGCTTCCGGAAACCCCCGCGCAACACGAAACACGCCGGAAACGCGGGTGTGCGCAACCCGAAACGCGCGCCGGTGACCCTCTGACGATCGCCCCCGCCCCGTTGGAGAGACCGTGACCCTGGCCGCCGCCCAGATCGACACCGGCGACACCGCCTGGCTGCTCGTCGCCACCGCGCTCGTCCTGCTGATGACCCCGGGCCTTGCCCTGTTCTACGGCGGCATGGTCCGCACGAAGAGCGTCCTCAACATGCTGATGATGAGCTTCGTGTCGATCGCCCTGGTCACGGTCGTGTGGCTGGCCGCCGGATACTCCCTGGCGTTCGGCGACGACGCCTTCGGCGGGCTCATCGGAGGTCTCAAGCACGCGGGAATGGCCGGCCTCGACCCGGACAGCGTGCAGGGCACCGTCCCGACCCTCCTCTTCGCCACCTTCCAGCTCACCTTCGCGATCATCACGGCGGCGCTGATCAGCGGTGCGATCGCCGACCGGGCGAAGTTCGGGGCCTGGCTGGTCTTCGTGCCGGTCTGGGCGCTGCTCGTATACGTTCCCGTCACCCACTGGGTGTGGGGTCCGGGCGGCTGGATCCTCGACAAGCTGGGCGCGCTGGATTTCGCGGGCGGCCTGCCCGTCGAGATCACCTCAGGTGCCTCCGGACTCGCCCTCTGCCTGGTCCTCGGCCCGCGCCTCGGCTTCAAGAAGGACGCGATGCGCCCGCACAACCTGCCGATGGTGATGCTGGGGGCCGGACTGCTGTGGTTCGGCTGGTTCGGCTTCAACGCGGGATCCGCGCTGGGTGCCAACGGACTCGCCGCCGCCGCGTTCCTCAACACCCTCACCGCCGGTTGCACCGGCCTGCTCGGCTGGCTCTTCGTGGAACAGAAGCGGGACGGCCACCCCACCACTTTGGGCGCCGCGTCGGGCGCGGTCGCGGGCCTCGTCGCCATCACTCCGTCCTGCGGGTCCGTCTCCCTGCTCGGCGCCCTCGTCGTCGGTCTCGCCGCCGGTGTCCTGTGCTCGTACGCCGTCAGCTGGAAGTTCAAGCTGAACTACGACGACTCGCTGGACGTCGTCGGAGTCCACCTGGTCGGCGGCATCGTCGGCACGGTCCTCATCGGCGTCTTCGCGACGAAGGCGATGACGGGCGGCGCCGAGGGGCTGCTGTACGGCGGCGGGCTCGGCCAGCTCGGCAAGCAGCTGGTCGCCGTCGTGGCCGTCGGGACGTACGCCTTCGCCGTCACGTACGGCATCGGGAAGCTGCTCGACCGGCTCATCGGTTTCCGGGCGGACGAGGAGCACGAGCAGACCGGTCTTGACCTTACGGTGCACGCCGAGACGGCCTACGATCACGGGGTCCTGGGCCACGGTGCCCCGGTCTCGTCATCACTCCCCACCGCGCAGAAGGTCAAGACGCAGGCATGAAGCTCATCACCGCGATCGTCAAGCCGTACCGCCTCGACGAGGTCAAGACCGCGCTCCAGGAAATCGGCGTGCACGGGCTGACCGTCACGGAGGCCAGCGGGTACGGGCGCCAGCGCGGCCACACCGAGGTGTACCGGGGCGCCGAGTACCAGGTCGACCTCGTGCCCAAGGTGCGTATCGAGGTCGTCGTCGAGGACGCGGACGCCGACGCGGTCATCGACGCGGTGGTGAAGGCCGCGCACACGGGGAAGATCGGGGACGGCAAGGTGTGGGCGGTGCCGGTGGAGACGGTGGTGCGGGTGCGGACGGGGGAGCGGGGCCCGGACGCGCTCTGACGTCCTTCGTCGCCCCCCGAACCGGTCCCGCTGCGCGCCGGCGGCACCGGTCCTCGTCTCACCCGCGCCGGGGCTTACTCGAACACGAACGGGCCCGGGGACTGCGGTGCGTCCGCCGTGCAGGTGATGGTGATGCCGAAGACCACCATCTGCAGGGAGCCGCCGTGGGCCTCCAGGCTGTCGCCGGGGGCGACGGTGCCGTCCAGGGGGCCGACCGAGACTCCGCCGCCCGCGGCGATGGCGGGGTTCTTCGTCCCGGTGAAGGCGGTGGTGCCGCCGCTCGCCTTCACCAGGGTCAGCGTGGAGCTGACCGAGTCCTGGGCCACGTCGACCGGGGCCGTGATGGAGGTGGAGCTGAGGGTGATGGTCGCGGCCGTGCCGGTCTGGGTGGCGGTGAGGGTGGCCTCGCCGCTGCCGCCGATGCTGCAGGTCGCGTTGATGGTGGCCGTCTGGGGGGTGACGGCCGCGGCGGTCGGCGCGAAGGCCAGGCCGGTCGCGGCGAGGGTGCCGGCGGCTAACGCCGCGATGCTTGCGAGTCGCTTGCCTCTCATCGGGTTCCCTTCCCTTGTGGGGGAATTGCCATGTGGGGATGGTCAGTGCTCGCTTGGGGAGCGGGGCGCCGGGTGTATCTGACGGTCCGTCGGAACGTGCGGTTCCATTGATGCGCGGGGGTCTCACGTTTGCAAGGGATGCCCGCGCTTTCCTTCAACGGTCATCAAAAGTGGCCGAAGTTGGGCCCTGGGAGAAGTTCCCGGACCCTCACGGGTGGCTGGGCGTGGGAGACATGTCCTGGATGCCGAGGACCCGGAGGAGTTGGAGGCGGTGGTGGGACTCCGTGCCGGGGCGGGCCGTGTGGACGACGAGGAGCTGGTTGTCGCCCGAGCTGAGAAGGATCTCGCAGTCGAGATCGAGGTGCCCGACGGTGGGGTGCAGGAAGCGCTTCGTCGAGGCCCGCCGCACCGCGACCTCGTGCGACTCCCAGAGGCGGGCGAACTCCTCGCTGGAGGCGCGGAGTTCGGCCACCAGGCGAGCAGGACCCGGGTCGTCGGGGCGGGCCGCGGTCACCGCGCGCAGGTTGGCGACATGGCTGCGGCCCAACTCGGCCCGGTCCTCGGGCGGAAAGAGGGCGCGGCCCCGCGGATCGGTGAAGAAGCGCCGGACGACGTTGCGTTCGGTACCCGCCTCCCCTACCAGCGCCACCGCCATCGCGTTCTGCGCGAGCACGTCCCCGTAGTCGGTCATGACCTGCGCGGGCGCGTCGTGCAGCCGGTCGAGGATCAGCAGCAGTCCGGGCCGGACATGGGCGGAGGCGCTCTCGGCGCGCGGCGGTTCCTCGCCGGTGAGGTGGAAGAGATGGTCCCGTTCGTCGCCGGTGAGGCGCAGCGCCCTCGCCAGCGCGCCCAGCATCTGGCGTGACGGACGCGGGCCGCGCGACTGTTCGAGCCGCGTGTAGTAGTCCACGGACATGCCCGCGAGTGCCGCCACCTCCTCGCGGCGCAGACCCGGCGTGCGACGCCGGGCACCGCCGGTGAGTCCCACGTCGGAGGGCTCCAGCCGGGCGCGGCCGCGGCGCAGGAAGTCGGCGAGTTCGGCTCGGTTCACCTCTCCAGCGTGACCGAAGCCGCCCGGCTTATCCAGGCACTGCTGATCCCTGGATCGGAAGGTCTCTCCCGCCGTGCCCGGCACGGAGAGACGCTGGGAGCCGACGAGAGGAGCAGCGCATCATGCTGACATTGGTGACAGGAACCACCGGTGAGGTCGGCCGCCGTTTCGTACCCCGGCTGCTGAGCCAGGCACCCCCCGGTGATCACGTACGGGTCCTGGTCCGCGACGAGTCGAGGGCGGCCGCCCTGGCCGACCTCGGCGCCCAGGTCGCGGTCGGTGACCTGCGGGACACCGAGGCGCTCGGCAAGACCGTCGCGGGCGTCGACGCGGTGGTGAACATCGCGGCCGCCTTCCGCGGCGTACCGGACGAGGAGGCGTGGGCCGTCAACCGCGACGCCGCGCTGGAGCTGGGACGCGCCTGCGTCGCCTCTGGCGTTCGCCGATTCGTGCAGGTCAGCACCAATCTCGTGTACGGGACCGGCCGCGGACGCCCGCTCACCGAGCAGGACCCGACCGTGCCCGGCGGCGAGATGTGGGGCGCGTACCCGAAGGCCAAGAGGGAGGCGGAGCGGGGCCTCCTCGCCTTGGAGGGCGGCATGGACGTACGGATCGGGCGGCTCTCCTTCGTCTACGGCGAGGGAGACCCGCATCTGGCCGCATCGATGAGGTGGGCCGCTCACTGGGCCGCCACCCAGCGCCTCCAGCTGGTCCACCACGCCGATGTCGCCCAGGGCCTGAGCCGTCTCCTGTACGCCCCGGGCGCGGGCGGCGGGATCTACAACATCGCCGACGACGCCCCCGTCACCACCGTCGATCTCCACCAGCTCAATGGCGTCGAGATCCCGCCGGCCCTGTACGAGCGCACGGACCCCGATCCCTGGTACGGCATCGTCTCCACCGCCCGGATCCGCCGGGAACTGGGCTACCGGCCGCTGTATCCGTCGGTGTGGACGGCCCAGGATGCGGGCGTGCTGTGACGACGGGTTGACGACGGGGCCGCTCAGTCCACGCCCCTGATCCGCCCCACCAGCACCGCCCCCGCAAGGCCGATCACCGCCGCCACCAGGTACAGCACCCGGTAACCGCCGAGATACGTCACGATCGGCGCGGCCAGCGCGGGGGCGGCGACCTGGGGGAGGGCGTTGGCGATGTTGATGACGCCGAGGTCCTTGCCGCGGTCCAGGGCCTTGGGCAGGACGTCGGTCATCAGGGCGAAGTCGACGGAGGTGAAGACGCCGAAGCCGACGCCCAGAACCGCCGCGGCGACGATCGCGCCCGGCCAGGTCTGCCAGCCGGAAAGGGCCGCCGTGGCCACCGCCATCAGGACGCCCGACCAGATCACGAACGGTTTGCGGCGGCCGACCCTGTCGGACCACACCCCGCCGACCACGACCGTCGCGAGCAGCGTGACGCCGTTGACCGCCGTGAGGATCAGGACGCCCTGTTCGGGGTCGACGATGGGGGTCCCCCCGCTCGAGCGAAGCCGAGAGTGGGGGAGCAGCCGGTCCCTCAAGTAATAGAGCAGGTACAGGAGTACGAGCGCGTTGCTGAGGTTGATCAGGAAGCGGGTCAGCCAGGCCCAGGCGAGGTCCGGGTGGCGGCGCGGGCTCAGCCAGAAGGAGGTCAGGAAGGAGCGCAAGGACCAGGGCGGCCGGGCCGACAGCGGCAGCCGCAGGTCGGAGTGGTGAAGGACGTACGGCAGGACGCCCACCAGGGTGAACACCGCGCACGCCGCGTACCCGCCCCCGGTTCCTCCCGCCACCGTCGCCAGGCCCGTGCCGCCGACCACCCCGAGGATCTGCGCCGCACCCAACCAGCCGCCCACAGAGCCTCGTTGGAGCCGTGGCACCCGGTCGGGGACGGCCGCCGTGACCGCGGCGAAGGCGGCGTTCAGAGTGAGCTGGACCAGGCACCAGCCGAGGGTCATCGTCCACACGCCGCCCGCGCCCGCCAGGAACAGCAGGGACAGCGCGCCGCCCGCCGCGCCGGCCACGATCCACGGCGTACGGCGACCACGGCGCGCGGTCGTCCGGTCGGACAGCGCGCCGAAGAGCGGATTGGCGACCAGCGACACGACCGCGCCCGCGCCCGTGACCCAGGCCAGCATCGTCTCCTTCGACATGCCGGTGCCGGGCGCGAAGTCCTCCGCCTGGGAGGCCAGGAGGATCTGCAGAGGGCCGTACCAGCCCACCCAGATGGCCCCGTTGGCGAGCGAGAGCGCCGAGGTCCAGCCCCGGCCGACCCGCTCGACGGGCTCGGCGAGGGCCCCCACGGGTATGACCGGGTCGGCCGCGGTCATCTCTGGGCCCGCAGAGCGTCCCGCAGCCACGCGTACGACGACTTCGGAGTCCGCTCCAGCGTGTCGTAGTCGATGTGGACGAGACCGAAGCGGCGCGCGTACCCCTCGGCCCACTCGAAGTTGTCCATCAGCGACCAGACGAAGTAGCCGCGCACGTCGACGCCCTGCTCCAACGCCCGGTGCAGAGCGCGTACATGACCGTCGAGGAACGTGATCCGCTCCTGGTCGTCGATCCCGTCGTACGAGCAGCCGTTCTCGGTGATGACGACGGGCGGGAGCCGGTCGCCGTAACGCTCGTGGAAGCCGGCCAGCAGCTCGGTGAGCGCCTCGGGCACCACCGGCCAGCCGAAGTCGGTGACCGGATATCCCTCCAGTTCCCTTGCGGAGAAGGGGAGTTCCGCGGGCAGCGTCAGCCCGCTGAACTCGATCTCCGCGCCTTCGGGGGCGCCCACCTTGGTGGGTTGGTAGTAGTTGATGCCGTACCAGTCGATCGGCTCGGCGATGACCTTCAGGTCGGAATCGACGTCTCCCGGCATCAACTCGCCGATGCCTTCCGGGTATCGGCCGAGCAGCAGCGGGTCCGCGAAGAGACGGTTGAGGAGGATGTCGTAGAAGTCGGCGGCTTCCACGTCCTCGGTGCGGCGCGAGGCAGGCCAGGTCGGGCCGTGCGAGTTGGCGATCCCGATGTCGGCCGCACCGGCCGCGCGCAGGGCCCGTACGGCGAGACCGTGGGCGAGGAGCTGGTGGTGGGCCACCGGCAGCGCGTCGAACAGGAGCCGCTTGCCGGGGGCGTGCGCGCCGAGCGCGTGCCCGAGGAGGGTGTGTTCGGCGGGCTCGTTGAGGGTGATCCACTTCTTGACCCGGTCGCCCAGGCGGGCGGCTACGACACCGGCGTACTCGGCGAAGCGCTCGGCCGTGTCGCGATTCAGCCAGTCCAGGTCCACTGGGAGGTCCCAGTGGAAGAGGGTGAGCATGGGGATGACGTCCGCCGCGAGCAGTTCGTCCACCAGGCGGTCGTAGAAGTCCAGGCCGCCGGGGGAGTTCACCCGGGGCCAGGAGACCGAGAAGCGGTACGCGTCCACGCCCAGGTCGGCGAGAAGTGCCACGTCCTCGCGGTAGCGGTGGTAGTGGTCGCAGGCCACGGTCGCCGTGGAGCCGTCCTTCACCCGGCCGGGCTCGGCCGTGAAGGCGTCCCAGACCGACGGGTCGCGTTCGTCCGCGGCTCCCTCGATCTGGTGGGCCGAGGTGGACACGCCCCAGAGGAAGCCGGGCGGGAACTGCGGGAGGGGGTTCGTCGCCATGCGCGCGATCATCCTTACCGGGGGTAACGGAAGTCAACGGGCCGGCGTGAACTAGGAGTTACGGTTCCTGCCTGCGTTTCTACGCGCCCTCCTTCAGTACCCTCGAGATCAGCTTCCGCTGCTCGTCCGTCAGGCGAGGATCCGCGGCGTACACCGTTTTCCCGTCCACCGTGATCTCGTAGCTGAAGCCGTCGGGGACTCCCATGGGTGGCGTGCCCCGGCCGGCGGCGAGTGCCTGCTCGGCCAGGGCGTGCCACTCAGGGGCGTCGGGCCGTCCCGAGGTGTTCACCTCGGCACGGCGTTCGATGCCCGCGAATCCGCCCGTGCGCCTCACCTGAATACGCATGGGTCCTGTCTAGTACGAAATCGTCCGCGCGGCCTACAGGGTGCGCACGCCGACTTGTTCCCAGGCCTTCAGAACCGCCTGGAGTTCCTCGCCCTCCCCGTAGCGGCTGCGCGCGGCGGCGACGGTGAGGGTGGCGAAGTCGGCGAAGAGCGCGTCCGACTTGAGTTCGCCGCCGGTCAGCACGTCGTACCAGACCTGGCCGGCGCGCTCCCAGGCGTGGCCGCCGAGGGCGCCGGCTGCCAGGTAGAAGGCGTGGTTGGGGATGCCGGAGTTGATGTGGACACCGCCGTTGTCGCGCCCCGTACGGACGTAGTGGTCCATGGTCGCGGGCTGCGGGTCCTTGCCGAGCACGTCGTCGTCGTACGCGCTGCCCGGTTCCTTCATGGAGCGCAGGGCGGTGCCGGTGACGCGCGGGGCGAGGAGCCCCGCGCCGATCAGCCAGTCGGCCTCGGCGGCGGTCTGGCCGAGTGTGTACTGCTTGATCAGCGAGCCGAAGACGTCCGACATGGACTCGTTCAGGGCGCCCGGCTGGCCGAAGTAGGTCAGGTTGGCCGTGTACTGGGTGACGCCGTGGGTCAGCTCGTGGCCGATGACGTCGACCGGGATGGTGAAGTCGAGGAAGATCTCGCCGTCACCGTCGCCGAACACCATCTGTTCGCCGTTCCAGAAGGCGTTGTTGTACTTCTCGTCGAAGTGCACGGTCGCGTTCAGCGGCAGGCCCTCGCCGTTGATCGAGTCGCGCTGGTACGCCTGCAGGTACAGGTCGAAGGTCGCGCCAAGACCGGCGTACGCGCGGTTGACGGTGGCGTCCTTGCCCGGCTTGTCGCCCTCGCCGCGGACCTTCTTTCCGGGCAGGTCCTGGTGGTGGCGGGCGTCGTAGATCGTGCGGTGCGGCTTGGCTCCGGCGGTTTCCTCGGCCGCGGCGACGGCCGGGGCGCCGATGACGGTGGTCAGCCGGCGGTGGGTGCGCTCGTAGGCGTCGCGCTCCAGGGTCTGGCGCGCCGGACCGGCGAGTGCGGGGTCCTCGTGCTGGGCGAGCTTGTCGAGGACGTGGGGCGGAACGATGGTGCAGAAGACGGGCTCGAAGCCCCCGTTGGACGTCATGCCCGGCACCCTTGCACTGAGTTATGCCCCTGTCACTAGCCGCAACCATGATTGGTGAAATGCGGCAATAAGGAGCGTCCGGGCCCGCTCGGAAGTGGTATGGCGCACTTTTTGTCCCCTTTTGGGGTTGTGGTCCCGCATACTGATACAGCCCCCCGTACGGAGCGTGGCTCGGCTAGGCTGCGGAGCATCATGCGTTTCGGGCTGCTTCTCCTTAGCTGCCGCGGCGAGGGCCTGTAGTCGAGGCCGACCCCCTCCCCGCGGAGTCTGGCGTTGCGCCGTCGGCCGTCCTTCCGGACATCCTGAGGAGCCCACGCATCATGGCGAACAGCCAGACCCGCCAGAATCGTCAGCAGCCCACGTCCATGCCGGTGCACAAGTACGGCCAGTACGAGCAGGTCGACATCCCCGACCGCACCTGGCCCGACAACCGGATCACCGTCGCCCCCCGCTGGCTCTCCACCGACCTGCGCGACGGCAACCAGGCCCTGATCGACCCCATGTCGCCCGCGCGCAAGCGCGAGATGTTCGACCTGCTGGTGAAGATGGGCTACAAGGAGATCGAGGTCGGCTTCCCCGCCTCCGGTCAGACCGACTTCGACTTCGTGCGCTCGATCATCGAGGAAGAGGGCGCGATCCCGGACGACGTCACGATCTCCGTGCTGACGCAGGCCCGCGAGGACCTGATCGAGCGGACCGTCGAGTCGCTGAAGGGTGCCAAGCGCGCCAACGTGCACCTGTACAACGCCACCGCCCCGGTCTTCCGCCGGGTCGTCTTCCGCGGCTCCAAGGACCAGATCAAGCAGATCGCCGTCGACGGCACGCGGCTGGTCATCGAGTACGCCGAGAAGCTGCTGGGCCCCGAGACCGAGTTCGGCTACCAGTACAGCCCCGAGATCTTCACGGACACCGAGCTGGACTTCGCCCTGGAGGTCTGCGAGGCGGTCATGGACGTCTGGCAGCCGGGGCCGGGCCGCGAGATCATCCTGAACCTGCCCGCCACCGTCGAGCGATCGACCCCGTCGACGCACGCGGACCGCTTCGAGTGGATGTCGCGCAACCTGTCCCGCCGCGAGTACGTCTGCCTGTCGGTCCACCCGCACAACGACCGAGGTACGGCGGTGGCGGCGGCCGAGCTGGCGCTGATGGCCGGCGCCGACCGCATCGAGGGCTGTCTGTTCGGCCAGGGCGAGCGCACCGGCAACGTCGACCTGGTCACCCTGGGCATGAACCTGTTCTCGCAGGGTGTCGACCCGCAGATCGACTTCTCGAACATCGACGAGGTCCGCCGAACCGCCGAGTACTGCAACCAGATGGAGGTCCACGCCCGCCACCCGTACGTCGGGGACCTCGTCTACACCTCCTTCTCCGGCTCCCACCAGGACGCCATCAAGAAGGGCTTCGACGCGATGGAGGCCGACGCGGCCGCCAAGGGCGTCACCGTCGACGACATCGAGTGGGCCGTCCCGTACCTGCCGATCGACCCGAAGGACGTCGGCCGCTCCTACGAGGCGGTCATCCGGGTCAACTCGCAGTCGGGCAAGGGCGGTATCGCGTACGTCCTGAAGAACGACCACAAGCTGGACCTGCCGCGCCGGATGCAGATCGAGTTCTCGAAGATCATCCAGGCGAAGACGGATGCCGAGGGTGGCGAGATCACGCCGAAGGACATCTGGGCGACCTTCCAGGACGAGTACCTGCCCAACCCCGAGAATCCGTGGGGCCGTATCCAGGTCAAGACGGGCCAGTCCACGACGGACAAGGACGGCGTGGACACGCTCACGGTCGAGGCCTCGGTCGACGGCGCGGACACGGTGGTGAGCGGTACCGGCAACGGTCCGATCTCCGCCTTCTTCGACGCCCTGCAGTCCATCGGCGTCGATGTACGCCTGCTCGACTACCAGGAGCACACGATGAGCGAGGGCGCCTCCGCGCAGGCCGCCTCGTACATCGAATGCGCGGTCGGCGACAAGGTCCTGTGGGGAATCGGCATCGACGCGAATACGACACGTGCTTCGCTGAAGGCCGTCGTCTCCGCGGTCAACCGCGCGGCCCGCTGACCTCGTTCACCTGGCTCTTTCTGGCCCCGTCCGCCTTTCGAGGCGGGCGGGGCTCCGTCGTTTACCGGCCAATCCGTGTGCAGGTCACGAGCAGGTCTCGTCCGGGGTACTGACTCCGCATCAACAATGTGGCTAACATCACGCCAGCGCGGCGATGTTGCCGCGGCGTTACGGAGGTGTGCGACGGTGCTGCCGGAATGGGGACGAAACGGTCGTGCAGTTCAGGTTTCCCGCATCCTGGGCACCCGTACCGCGTGGACCAGTGTCGGCGACGGCGAGTTCTTCTGCCCAGGCTGTGGGGGCGACCGCAACTACCAGCGCCTGACCGGCCGTCGCCGCTTCACCCTCCTCGGCGTTCCCGTTCTCCCGCGCGGCGAGACCGGGCCCGTCGTCGAATGCGCCGCCTGCGCCCACCACTACGGCGCCGACGTCCTCGACCACCCCACCACCACCCGCTTCGCGGCAATGCTCCGCGACGCCGTCCACACCGTCGCCCTCGCCGTGCTCGCCGCCGGCGGCAGCTGCGCCCGTACGGCCCTGGAGACCGCTGCAGGCGCGGTGCGCTCGGCCGGCTTCGACGACTGCACGGAGGACCAGCTCGGCGCCCTCGTCGAGGCGCTCGCCGCGGACACCGGGCGCGTCTTCGGGGAGCCGTGCGGAGCGAGCCTGGCCATAGAGCTCCACGAGGCGCTGGACCCGCTGGCTCCGCACCTCGCCCCGACCGGCCGGGAGGCGATCCTCCTCCAGGGCGCCCGTATCGCGCTGGCCGACGGGCCCTACACCCCCGCCGAGCGGGACGTTCTGGCCACCGTGGGCGCGGCGCTGACGATCTGCTCGGACGACGTCACGCGGCTGCTGGCGGCGGCGCGTACACCGTCGTAGGCCCGTACTCCCGGGGGAGTAGTCCCGCCGTTCCGCCACCCCTCGCAGTACCCCCGAACTCGCCCTCAGGTGCGACGAATCCCGTGCCGCGCGCCGGGAGTCTGGTGCTTGTCCAGACACCCGGCCAGGAGGGGAGGACCCCGCCATGGGGCCCGGAAAGACCACCACACGTACGCGGCGACGGACCGTGCCCTGGGTGCTGCTCGGGCTCTGGGTGGCCGTGCTGGCCGTCGTCGGGCCGTTCGCGTCGAAGCTCGCCGATGTGCAGCACGACCGCGCCGTGGACTATCTGCCGGCGAGTGCGGACTCCACCCAAGTGGCCAAGATCGAGGACCAGTTGCCCGGCGGGGAGAGCACCGAGCTGGTGCTCGTCTACCACCGCGACGGCGGGCTGAGCGGCGTCGACCGCGCGACGGCCGCCCGCCAGGTCGCCCGGATCGCCGACGACAACCCGCTCACCGCACCCCCGAAGGCCGTGCCGTCCCCGGACGGCACCACCCTGATGTACCCGGTCGCCAGTTCCGCGCCCGGCGCCGACGAGAAGAAACGCGACACGTTCGTGAACGAGGTACGCGATGTCGCGCGCGGTGCGGACGGGCTGAGCGTCGATGTCGGCGGGCCCGGCGCGCTCGCCACCGACGCCGCCGAGGTCTACAACTCCCTTGGCGGACCGCTGCTTTACACCACCGTCGCCGTGGTCGCCGTCCTGCTGATCCTCATCTACCGCAGTCCGCTGCTGTGGCTCGTGCCGCTCGCCGTCGCGGGCGTCGCCGACTATCTGTCGATGGGCGTGGCCTACGGGCTCCACCAGGCGTTCGGCACCAGCGTCTCCGGCCAGAGCTCGGGCGTGATGACGATCCTCGTGTTCGGCGCCGGGACCGACTACGCCCTGCTGCTCATCTCCCGCTACCGGGAGGAACTGCGGCGCGTGGAGCGGCCGTACGACGCCATGCGCAACGCCCTGCGGGGCTGCGGGCCCGCCGTGCTCGCCTCCTCCGGGACCGTCGCCGCCGGACTGCTGTGCCTGCTCGCCGCGGACCTCAACAGCAGCCGGGGCATGGGCCCGACGGGCACGGTCGGGGTGCTGTGCGCGCTCGTCGCCATGCTGACCCTGCTGCCCGCCGTACTCGTGCTGCTCGGGCGGCGGGTGTTCTGGCCGCTGGTGCCCGCGTACGGCAGCGAGCCCAGGCAACGACGGAGCCTGTTCTCGGCGATGGGGTCCTCCGCCGGGCGCCGCCCGCTCGCCGTCCTCGCGAGCGGCGCCGTACTCCTCGGAGCGCTCGCCCTGGGCGCGCTGAGCCTGCCCGGCTCGCTCAAGCAACAGGACTCCTTCGTCCACAAGCCCGACTCGGTCGCCGCCATGGAGACCCTCGCGCACGCCTATCCCGGCCAGGGCACCCAGCCCCTCACCGTGATCACCCACACGGGACGGGCGGACGCCACGCTCGCCACCGTGCGCGGGCACCAGGGCGTCGCACGTGCCGAGCGGGGGCGCAGTGGCGGCGGCTGGACGGAGATCTCCGTCACCGCGAAGGGTGCACCCCAGTCGGCGGCCGAGACCGCCACGATCAAGTCCTTGCGGGGGGATCTGAAGGGCTCCTACGTCGGTGGCCCGAGCGCCCAGCAGATCGACCTCCAGGACACCAATGCCCGGGACCGGCTCGTCGTCGTACCCATCGTGCTCGTGTCCGTGCTGCTGATCCTGATCGTGCTGCTGCGCAGCCTGGTCGCCCCGCTGCTGCTCGTCGTCGCCGTGATCGCGGTGTGGGGCGCGGCGCTCGGTATCGGCGGGCTGGTCTTCGGGCCGCTGTTCGGGTTCGAGGGGACCGATCCGGGCCTCGGGCTGCTGTCCTTCGTCTTCCTCGTCGCCCTCGGCGTCGACTACGGGATCTTCCTCATGCACCGGATGCGGGAGGAGTCGCTGTCCGGTGCCGAACCGGCCGCCGCCGCGCTGACCGCGCTGCGGACGACCGGGGGTGTGATCGCCTCCGCCGGCCTCGTCCTCGCGGCGACCTTCGCGGTGCTGACGAACATGGGGCTCGTGCAGCTCGTCCAGCTGGGCTTCGTGATCGCGGTGGGGGTGCTGCTCGACACGTTCCTCGTCCGGACGTATCTGGTGACCAGCGCGAGTGTGGCGCTGCGACGCAGGGTGTGGTGGCCGGGGCGACTGTCCCGGGAGCCGTCGAGGCCGCCCGAGCCGCGGCAGAAGGAGCCGGCCGTTGTCGGCTGAGCGTGCAGTTGTCGGATGAACGTGCCGTTGTCGGCTGAGGCACGTCGGCGCCCCTCCTTCCCGCAGGGGCGCCCTCCTGACGGAAGATGAACCGGTGGACGTCACACGCATGCTGCTCAAGGGCTCCGCGCGCCGGGGAGTCGTCGGCCCGGCGCGGATGCTGCGCCAGGACGCGCTGCTCGCCGCCGCGCTGCTGGTCGTCGACGTGTCCGTGGCGCTCGTGGTCGCCACCGACGGCCGCCGGCCGGACACGCTCGGCTGGACCCTCCTGATCGGCGCGCACGTCCCAATGGTGTGGCGGCGGCGCGCCCCGCTCGCCTCGTTCCTCGCGCTCGTCGCCTGCGTGGGCCCGTACCACGCGCTCGACTTCGACCACACGGCGCCGCTGGTCGTCTCGATGGTCGCCCTGTTCACCGTCGCCGTGACGGGGCGCCCGCTGCGCTCCCTCCTGGTCGGCGTCGGCGTCATCGGCGTCATGCTCACCGTCAAGTTCGGACAGGGTGCCGCCGAGGGCGCCCAGGCGCTGCGCGTCACCGGCTGGATCGTCGCGGTCATCGTCCTCGGGGTGTACGTGCGCGTCCACGGCCAGTACGTCACCTCGGTCCTCGAACGCGCCGAGCGCGCGGAGCGGACCCGCGAGGAGGAGGCGCGCCGCCGGGTCGCCGAGGAACGCCTGCGCATTGCCCGCGACCTGCACGACCTGCTCGCCCACACCATCACCCTCATCGGCGTGCAGACCTCCGTCGCCGCGCACGTCCTGACCGCCGACCCCGACCGCCTCGACCGTACGGCGGTCGCCAAGGCGCTCGAAGACATCTCCGGGACCTGCCGCACCGCACGCGGCGAACTGCGCAGCACGCTGGAGGTGCTGCGCGCGTCGGAGCACGGCAGTGACGGGCGGGGGCCGCTGCCCGGCCTGGACGGCGTGCCCGACCTGGTCGCGGCGGCGCGGTCGGCGGGCGCCGAAGTGACGGCGGAGGTCGCGGTACCGGCCGCCGGTGTCCCGTCCGCCGTGGGCGCCGCCGCCTACCGCATCGTCCAGGAGGCGCTCACCAACGCCGTACGGCACGCGGGCCCCGACGTCACGGTCCGCGTGGACCTGCGGACGGAGGGCTGGGCCCTGCGGGTGGCCGTCACGGACGACGGCGTCGGCGACGCGGGCGGCACGCCCGGGTTCGGTCTCCTGGGGATGCGCGAGCGGGCTCGTAGTGTGGGCGGAACGCTGGAGGCCGGGGCGAGGGAGGGCGGCGGGTTCGGGGTGTCGGCGGTGCTGCCACTGGGAGTGCCTCCCGCTGCGACTGCTGGTGACCTTGACCGGGTGTCCGTGTCTGTGTCCGAACTCGAGCCGGGAGAGCTCCTATGACGATCCGTGTGCTTCTCGCCGACGACCAGAACCTCGTGCGGGCCGCGTTCGCCATGCTCGTCGAGTCCGCGCGGGACATGGAGGTCGTCGGGCAGGCGGCCACCGGGCGGGAGGCGGTGGAGCTCGCGCGCAGTACGCGGGCCGATCTGGTCGTCATGGACATCCGCATGCCCGACCTGGACGGCATCGAGGCGACCCGGGTCATCGCGGCCGACGAGAGCCTCGCCGGGGTCAGGGTCCTCGTTCTCACCACGTACGACACCGACGAGCACATCGTGGAGGCCCTGCGCGCCGGTGCCTCCGGCTTCCTGGTGAAGGACACCAGGCCCGCCGAACTCCTCGACGCCATCCGCACGGTGGCCGCCGGGGAGGCCCTGCTCTCACCGGGACCGACCGCCCGGCTGATCGCCCGTTTCCTGAGCACCCCGTCGGCTGCCGCGTCGGCCACGGGCGGCCCCGAGGGCCTCTCCGAGCGGGAACGCGAGGTACTGACGCTGGTCGCGCGCGGCCTCAACAACACCGAGGTCGCGGGGGCGTTGGGGCTGAGCCCGCTCACCGCGAAAACTCACGTCAGCCGGATCATGGGCAAGCTGGGCGCCCGCGACCGGGCCCAGCTGGTGATCGTGGCGTACGAGTCGGGACTCGTCGCGCCCGGGACCGCCCGTTGAACTGACGTCACATCAACACGCCGTGGCGGTACGGACATTGCTGTGACTCCCTGGGCGCAATAGGTTCTCCTGGACATCCCACGTCCTATGTTCACCGGAGTCCAGGGAGTGCCATGAGCATCACGAGCCGTATGGCCGCGTTCGCGGCAGCCGCCGGGCTCCTCACCGTCCTCGCGGTCACCGGCACCGCCTCGGGCACGCCCCTGGCCACCCGGGACTGTACCTCCTCCGTGCCGTACGCGGCGGGCCGGGACGGCTACGACACGTTCCGCATCCCGGCGACGGTCACGACCCGGACGGGCACGCTGCTGGCCTTCGCCGAGGGCAGACACAACGGCGCCGGCGACACCGGGAACATCGACGTCGTCCTCAAACGCTCCTTCGACGGCGGCTGCACGTGGGGTTCCTTGCGGGTCGTCGCGTCCGGGGACGGAGACACCCGGGGCAATCCGGCGCCGGTCGTGGACCCGCGTAGCGGCCGGATCGTCCTGCTCACGTCGTACAACAGCGGTGCCGTGACCGAGGCGCAGATCATGCGGGGTGAGGTCACCGCGGAACAGGGCCGTCGCGTCTTCGTCCAGACGAGCCGTGACGAGGGCCGGCACTTCTCCGCACCGCGCGAGATCACGGCCGAGGTGAAGCCGCCGGGCTGGCGGTGGTACGCCACGGGGCCGGGCCACGCCATCGCGCTGCGGCACGGTCCGCACGCCGGGCGCCTGGTCGTGCCCGCCAACCACTCCGCCGCCCCGCCCGAGGGGTCCGCGGACACCGGCCAGGAGTCCAAGTACTACGGCGCCCACGCCCTCTACAGCGACGACGGCGGACTCACCTGGAAGCTGGGCTTCGTGGACGACTCGTACGACGGCGTGGCCAACGCCAACGAGAGTGGCGTGGCCGAACTTCCCGACGGACGCCTGTACTTCACCGCGCGCGACCAGAACGGCACGAGCCCCGGAAACCGCCTGGACTCCTACTCCAGCGACGGAGGGAAGACCCTCGACCGCGCCTACGCCGTGCAGCCCACCCTGGACGACGTCCCCGTCGTCCAGGGCAGCGTCCTGCAGCTGAGCGGTCCTTTCGCTCCCCTCCTCTTCTCCGGCCCCTCCGTCCCCACCGCTCGCCAGTCCATGGCGATCTGGCGCAGCACGGACCGCGGCGCGGCCTTCACCAAGGCGCTCACCCTGTCCTCACAGCGGGCCGCCTACTCCGACCTCGTGCAGCTCGGCGCGAGCCGGGTCGGCATCCTCTACGAGACGGGCGCGACAGGCACGTACGACACGATCGAGTTCCGCCGGGTGCCGGTGGCCGACCTGCGGGGGTAGACGGCTTTTCTCGCCCCCTCCGCCCCTGCCCGTCCCGTACCTGGGGGGCTCCGCCCCCCAGACCCC